>JAISNE010000353.1 GCA_031276375.1 Accumulibacter sp. | reverse complement strand
AAATCGTCCGCCCTCCGCGGCCAGCCGGACTGCCATTTCAGGCCGATGCGCGCGCCATTGCCGCGCAGTTGTCCGGCCGCCGCCATCACCTCGGCGAGCATCCGCGCGTCGAGCATCCCGGTTTCCGGAAAGCTCAACAACAGCGCGACATTCCGGCGCGACAGCGCCGCCAGCGCGGGATGATCCAGCGAAGCATGGGAAATCTCGACCAGCGCGAGACGATCTCCCAGAAAAGAACGCAGCTCCAGGCCGGCCAAATGCCGCAACAGCGAATCGTCATAATATTGGCGGACCCGCGCCCGCTTTTCCATGAAGCGGGATTGCATGTGCCGCGGATAACCGAACTCATAGCCGACGATTTTCTGGCTGCGCCCCACCAGCGCCTCGCGGCAAAAGAAAGCGGAATCGCGCGCGTCCCCGTTTTCCCCCGGGCCGTCCACCGCCTTTTCGTCGGACACGCCAGCCGCCGCCGGCGACGACCGGGACGCCGGAGCATCCGCCTTCGTATCGGCCCCGGCTCTTCCAAACAACCAGCGCAACAGACCCCACATGCAAACCTCTTTCGCAAGATTCGGAAACCGGCAAACCTGTCCGGCAGCGCACGGACGGAATCCGGCCGCCAAATGTCAATGCCACGGATTGTGGAGGCGATTTTTCTCCAAGGCAAGCCCGCAAACGCCAGCATGTCACGAGCTTTCGGACAACCGTTTCCTTCCCGCTCGCGGAAGAGCGCGCGGCGGGTTTGAAACCCGCCCCTACGGCGCTGGGCGCCCTTCCTCGCAAGTGGAAGAGGGGAAAGACCCCGCCCCCCGACTCCTGACTCCCGATTCCTGATCCCTGACTCCCGCGAACCACGCCTGCATGCGCGTCGCTTCCTCGGGGGTGTCGACTCCCGGCATCGGCAAGTGGCTGGAAACAAGTACGTTGATGCGGTAGCCGTGCCACAGCGCGCGCAGTTGTTCGAGGGCTTCGCAGCGTTCGGCCGGCGACGGCGCGAGGCGGGTGTAGGCGCGCAGGAAAGCGGCGCGGTAGGCGTACAGGCCGACGTGCCGGTAGGCGGGGAAGCCGTCGGGAAGCGTGTCTTTTTGCCGGGCGAAGTGGTCGCGCGCGTAAGGAATGGGGGCGCGCGAAAAATACATCGCGTCGCCGTTTTCCTTGCACACCACCTTGACCACGTTCGGCGCGAAAAAGTCGGCAGGACGGTCGAGCGGGTGCGCCACGGTGGCGATGTCGGCGCCGCTTTCGGCGAGTCGGCGCGCCGCGCGGGCGATCAGTTCCGGATCGATCAGCGGCTCGTCGCCCTGCACATTGACGACGATGGTGTCGTCGCTCCAGCCGAGCCGTTCGACGACTTCGGCGAGACGGTCGGTGCCGGTCGGGTGATCGGCGCGGGTGAGCAGCACGGACAGGCCGCGCGCTTGCGCGGCGCGGACCACTTCGGGATGGTCGGTGGCTATCCAGACTTCCTCGGCGCCCGAGAGGCGCGCGCGTTCGGCCACGCGCGCGACCATCGGCGCGCCGCCAAGGTCGAGCAGCGGCTTGCCCGGCAGCCGGGTCGAGGCGTAGCGCGCGGGCACCACGGCCTTGAAGCCGGTCGGCGCGGAGGCCATCAAAGTTCTTCTTCGGAAAGGCGGCGCGCCTGGTCTTCGAGCATCACCGGAATGTCGTCGCGTATCGGGTAGGCCAGTTTGCAGGGCTTGCACACCAGTTCGGAGGCGGCCTTGCGATATTCGAGAGCGGCCTTGCAGATCGGGCAGACGAGAATGTCAAGCAGGCGTGCGTCCATTGAGTTTCTCCAGAATCGTGTCGAGCAGCGAACTTCCGTCCGGCGCGTCGTCGATGCGGGCTTCCACCGGCAAGACCCAAGTCTCGGGCAGAGCCAGGCCCGCGCATTTTACCGCATCCTTCTCGGTCATGAGCAGCACGCCGCCGCGGGCGAAGGCGAGGTCTTCCTCGCGGTAAACGTGGTGGTCGGGAAAGGCGTGCGGCGAAAATTCGAGGCCCAGCCCGGCGAGTTGGGAAAAAAAGCGCGACGGGTCGCCGATCCCGGCCACGGCGTGCAGGGACTTGCCGCGCAGCTCCGCCGCCGGACACGTTTTCCGCCGGTCTTCCAGGGCCACGAAACATTGCCCGGCAAGATGCATGGAAAAGCACGGCGCAACGCTTCGATACTCGCGCGCGTCGCCGCCGCCATTCAACACCACCGCCGTCACGCCGGCCAGGCGGCCCGGCGGTTCGCGCAACGGGCCGGCGGGCAGCAGGCGTCCGTTGCCCGCGCCGCGCCGGTCGAACACCGCGATCTCCACGCGCCGCTCCAGCCGGTAGTGCTGCAATCCGTCGTCGGAGACCAGCACGTCGCATTCCGGATGGGCGGCGAGCAGCGCGTTTCCAGCCGCGACGCGATCCCGCCCGGCGAAGACCGGAACGCCGCTCCTGCGCGCCAACAGCAAAGGCTCGTCGCCGACCCGCGCGGCGTCCGAGGCGGGAAACACCGGCCGGACCGCGCCACCTTCGCCGCCCTCGCCACCATACCCCCGGCTGACGATGCCGGGACGCCAGCCGCGTTCGCGCAGGCGCTCGACCAGCCAGAGCACCAGCGGCGTCTTGCCGCTGCCGCCCACCGTCAGGTTGCCGACGACGATGACCGGAACCGGCAGCGAGACCGACGGCAGTATCCGCTGGCGATAGAGCAGGCGGCGGAGCGCCACCAAGCCCCGAAACAGCCAGGAAAGAGGCAGCAGGGGCAGCAGCGCCGGCGAGAGGCGCTCGCGGAACCACAGGCGCGGCAGGGATTGCGGGAATTCACCGCGGCTCATGCAAATGCCAGCTCACGGCGGCGATTGCGTGGCGAAGGAGATGTGCGGATAACCGGCGGCCTGGGCGGCTTGCATGACGTCGATGACGCTCTGATGCGTCGCCTTGGCGTCGGCGCTGATGACGATCAGCGGATCCGTCCGGTCGCCGGCGGCGCGGCGCAGCGCCTCGCTGATCGAGCGGATGTCGGTGACCACCAGCGGCGTCTTGTCGACCAGCACCTGGCCGGTCGCGGTGACGGCGATATTCACTTCGTTGGGCTGCTCTCCCTGTCGGGTCGAATCGGCGGTGGGCAGGTTGATCTCCAGTCCGGAGAATTTGGCGTAGGTCGTGGTGAGCATCAGGAAAATGATGATTACCAGCAACACATCGATCAACGGGATCAAGTTGATTTCCGGCTCGTCGAAGCCGCGGCCGCGCTGGAAGTTCATGCTCGTCTCCTCAACTCGGGCGTTCGCCGTGCAGGACTTCGACCAGACGCACCGCCTGCTGCTGCATGTCGATG
>JAISNE010000309.1 GCA_031276375.1 Accumulibacter sp. | reverse complement strand
TTCCGGCATCGATCCTGCGCTTTTCACGATATTCTCGGAAGAAGCCAGGATGTATTTACGCACCCTGCACCGTGAGTTGCCGGTTCTCGAAAGCGAAGACGTACTGCCCACGCCGCACGACATGTACCGCGCGGCACATACCTTGGCGGGCATTTCGGCGGCGGTCGGCCTGCCGCCCATCAACCGGCTGGCACACGCCCTGGAGTGCGCGCTCCAGCGGCGCGACGGCGCCGGGAATCCCGGCAGCGCGCAAGCCCTGGCGACGATCCGTCTGGCGATTGGCGAACTGGAGTCGATGTTCTCGGCCGTGATGGAGCGGCAGAGCATCGATGTTCCCGCCGAACTGATCGAGGAACTCGACAAGCTTTATCCGGCGAGCGGCGTTCCCGCCTCGCCGGACGACGCCGGGACCGCCCCGGCCGACGCGCGGGACATGGCCGGGGATATCTTGCCGGAAACGGCGGAAGGCCTCCTTGGGGAAACGCGGGAGGCCCTGCCCGCCGGGCCGCCGGCGGACGGCGCGCCGCCGCCTCCCGCCTCGCCGGCGATAGCGCCGGTTCATGACGAAATCGACGCGCAGTTGCTGCCGATCTTCCTGGAAGAGGCCGCCGAATTGACCCAGGCCATCGCCGAACGGCTCAGGGCCTGGCGGGCCAATCCCGGCGACGGGGAAGCGGTGCGCGTGCTGGCCCGGCATTTGCATACGATGAAAGGAAGCGCCCGCATGGCCGGCGCGATGACGCTGGGCGAAATCACCCACGAGCTGGAAGCCCGCGTTGACCAGGCTGGCCGCGCCGACGCCATTTCGCCCGAAGCTTTCGACGAGATCGAAGGCGCGTTCGAATCGATCCGGCAAATCATCGAACGCCTGCAACGCGGCGAGACCGTGGAGCCGGGCACGCCGCCGGGCGCGCCGGAGCCGGCGGCCGGCGTGCCCGCTTCGTCCGGGGCGGACGAAGCGGGCCAGGCGGCAGCGCGGGCGGAAACCGCGGCGCGGGGACGCAGGGCCCGCGACCGCGGCGCCGACCGCTCGCGTCTTCAGGCCGAAAGCGAAGCGGCGCAAGCGCAGGCGATGCTGCGCGTGCGGGCCAGCGTGGTCGACCGTCTGGTCAACGACGCGGGCGAATTGTCCATCGCCCGCTTGCGCATCGAAGGCGAAATGCGCAACCTGAAGGAATCCCTGCTGGATTTGACGGACAACGTCATCCGCCTGCGCCGCCAGTTGCGTGAAATCGAGATGCAGGCCGAGTTGCAGATCCAGTCGCGCGAGGTCACGGCGGACGACGAGAAACACGCCGACTTCGATCCGCTCGAATTCGACCGGTTCACGCGTTTCCAGGAGTTGACCCGGATGATGGCCGAATCGGTCAACGACGTGGCGACCGTTCAGCAGCATCTGCTCAAGAACCTGGACGACGCCAATGCCGCGATCCTCGTGCAGGCCCGTCAGAACCGCGAAGTGCAGCAGGAACTCCTGTCGATGCGCATGGTGCCGTTCAGCAGTCTGGCCGACCGCCTGTACCGCGTGCTGCGGCAGGCGTCGAAGGAGCTCGACAAGCGCGCCAACATGGAAATCAGGGGCGGAGAGATCGAACTGGACCGCAGCGTTCTCGAAAAGATCGCCGCGCCGCTGGAGCACTTGCTGCGCAACGCCATCGCGCACGGCATCGAGAAACGCGCGGAGCGCATTGCCCGCGGCAAGCCGGAAATCGGGGAAATCTCGTTGTCCGTGAAGCGGGAAGGCAATGAAATCGCCCTGCTGCTGTCCGACGACGGGGCCGGCCTGGATTACCGGCGGATTCGCCAGCGCGCCGTGGCCGCCGGCCTGCTCGCGCCGGACGAGACGGTCGGCGAGGCGCAACTGGCCGAATTCATTTTCAACTCGGGATTTTCCACCGCCGAGGCGCTTTCGCGGGTCGCCGGCCGCGGCGTCGGGATGGACGTGGTCAAGACCGAAATCGCCAGTCTGGGCGGGCGTGTGGAAGTCGAATCCACGACGGGGCGAGGCACGGAATTCCGCTTGATTCTTCCGCTGACCCTGGTGGTCACCAAGGCGCTGCTGATCCGCGCCGGCAGCAAGACCTTCGCCATTCCGTCGTCGATGATCGAGCAGGTGCTCGATCTCAGGGAAGACGAACTCGAACATATCCGCCAGACCGGCAGCGCCGAATGGCAGTCCCATCGCTATCCGTTCTGCTATCTGCCGCATCTTCTCGGCGATCGCTCGGCCCTGCCCGAGCCGCGCCGGCAGTACTGGGTTCTGCTGCTGCGCGGCGGCGCGCGGCGGATCGCCATGCAGGTCGATGAACTGCTCGGCAACCAGGAAATCGTCGTCAAGAACATCGGCGTGCAACTGGCCAGGGTGATTGGCGTGGATGGAGCGACCGTGCTGGGCAACGGCCATGTGGTGCTGATCCTGAATCCGGTGGCGCTGAGCGCGCGCGCCCCGGCGGAAGCCTCCGCGCGGCTGGCCGAAGCGCCGCCGGAGGCCCGCCCGGCCGCCGAACCGGCCGCGCCGCCCACGGTCATGATCGTGGACGATTCCTTGACCGTGCGCAAGATCACCGGGCGCCTGATGGCCATGCAGGGATACCAGGTGATTCTGGCCAAGGACGGGGTCGAGGCGCTCGAAAAACTGCTCGAAGTCGTGCCGGACGTGATGCTGCTCGATATCGAGATGCCGCGCATGGACGGCTTCGACCTGACGCGCAACATCCGCGCCGACGCGCGCCTGAAACACCTGCCG
>JAISNE010000268.1 GCA_031276375.1 Accumulibacter sp. | reverse complement strand
AAAAAATGACCGAAATCCCGATACGTCAGACTTGCGTATCAACGGCCTTTTGAGCGCAACCCGGTATCAATCGCCGCCGCGCGACAACCAGCGGCGGAACAGCCAACTGCGCGGCGGCTCCAGGCCGGTGCGCACGAAGGCCAGCGGACTCGGTTCGAGCAGGAAACGCCGCTGCAATTCCCTTTCGCCGCGCTGCCCGGCAAACAGGATGCGGTCGCCGGAGAGCAGCCGGGTATCCTCCGCCGGCAGCGGAATCTCCTGCTTCTTGCGCAGCAGGAGCAGCGCCACGGCCTGGATCCGTTCGGGCGGTTTTTCCGGGTTGACCAGAATATCGCCGATGCAAAGCGGCGGATCGACTTCCGGCGCCAGCGCCTCGCGCAGGCCGGGATACGACGCATAGCAATCGAAGCCCCACAGGAACGGCACCTTGTCCCCGGCGTGTCGTTCGAGCAGCGCCGCGGTGCGCTGCGTCAGATCGCCCGAATCCTCGTCCAGATGCCTGAGAAAACGGATCAGCAGCGGCGAGGTGAGCAATTGCCGCACCCTGTGCGAAACGACTTCCGCCTTGATGAAACGCAGGTTCGCCATCGAAGCGTCGATCAGGCTGGCGTTGGCCGCGTGCGCCTGCCGGATCACCACGTAGATGCCGGGATTGATCGAACGCGCGCGGGTCACCATCGCCAGATTCAAGGCATCGCTGTCGGTGCACACGGCGATTCCGGCCGCCTTGCCGATCTCTTCCGTCACCGTTTCCCGCGGCATCTCGCCTTTGTATTGCAAGGCCGCGCCTTCTCCCTGCGGGCTGGAATCGAGTTCGAGGCGCGTGCAGGCGATGCCCGCGCCGTGGAAAGCGGCGACGAAATAGTCGGCAAAGCTGCCCGAACCGGCCACCACCCAGCGCCCTTTCGGCAGATTGAGCGACTCCGGGCGAGCGCCTCCGGGCAGGCCGGAGAGCCATTCGACCACCCGCAGGCGCTCGGGCGAACCCATGTTCAGGCCGATGTTGTTGGCGAAGATCTGGAACGGATTGATCGGCTCGATATTGCGGAACGATTCCAGATTGCCCTGCGCGATCGGCGTATGCACCCGGGTGATGACGCGCAGCGACGGATTGAGCACCATCCCGCAAATGGCCACCGACTGGTTGGTATCGTCGTCCCCGGCGAGCGCCACCATGGCCTGGCACTTGCGGTGCGTCACGCCGGCATCGACCAGCACGTCCGGCAGGCGGCCGTCCGCGGCGAGAAACAGCGGCGGATACTGGTACTCCTCGATCTCGATGCTCGCCGCGCGCTCGCCGCGTATTTCGACCAGCACCATGCGCTGCCCCATGCGGTCGAGCATGCGCGCCAGGATGATGCCGCTCTGTCCGTAGCCCACGATCAGCACGAACGGCTCCTGTAGCGCCGTGACGCGCCGGGCGAAACGGCGGCGCGCCAGCGCGTCGCGCAGCGTCTGATCCTGCGACAGGTGAAAGGCGCTGCCCAGCGTGTAGGCCCAGGCGACGACGCACAGATAGATGCACACCACCGTCCAGGCCCGCTGCGGGTCGGTGAACGTGTGGGGAAGCTCGCCGAAACCGATGGTGGTGGCCGTGAAACTGATGAAGTACAGCGCGTGGAAAAAGCCCAGGCGGACAACCTGCCCGTGCTCGTCGACGCCGGGAATCAGCACCAGTCCCCACACCGAAACGGCATAGGCGACGATCAGCGCGATCAGCGGCCGGCGCAACCGCCGCAGGATGACCAACAGGACGTCGTTCAAGCGCCTTCTTCCCGCTCAGCGCGTCTGGCGCAAGGTCTCGCTGATCAGCAGAATCACCGAAATCAGGTTGGCCACCAGCGCCCCGCCGGAGAGCGAAACGATGGTGGCCATCGTCCCTCCATCCATGGGCAGTTGGCTGATGTTCACATGCCACATCCAGACCAGGGAAGCCGTCAGCAACTGCAACATGGCCACCATGCTGGTCGCCAGGTGCGTGGCGCCGATATGCGTGCGATCGCCGAATTTCAGCACCAGCGTAATCAGGTTGATGACCACCGCCGCGAACAGATGCCCGGCATCGTGCCCGTCGACGCTTTCCAGATCGCCGATGAAGAAACCGAAATTCACCGTGCAGGCAAAAATAACGAAAAAACCGAAAATGACCTTTTCCAGATTCATGAACGCTCCAGGCTCCGCCTTCCAGCGACATGATACGAGTTCCGATTTGGGCTGTAAATGTCGCGGGAAAAAGGCGCGGGACGATCGGGAACGGGCGTGGGCGGATCGCAACGCGGCAGCGCGGGAGCGCCGGGCCATGCCGGCAGGACAAATCCATCCGGCGGTGTTGGCCGGAACTCGCCGGAGCAGGATGAGCGGGCGGGAACGCGGGGGCAAGGGCGAACCCGGTTTTTCTCCTGTATCAAGACCCGACAGATCATGATCCCTGGGGGAACGGCGTAGAATCTCCCGGCGAACGAGAACCGCCCGGCCGGAAGGCGCATCGCGAGGCGAGGCTCAACGCGGCGGAAAGCAGGCGGATGGGAACGGAAGAAAAGCACACATGAACACGACAAAAAGAAATCCCAATGACACTGCCTCCTTTGATACTGGCGATCCGTCAAAAATACAGATAACATCCGGATGCCGGGAGAATGAACGGCCGAGTCCGGGATTACGTCTGATTTGTTCGGGCTATTGACGAAATCTTCTTTTGAATCTCCGGGGATGGCAACGCGAAAACAGATGTGTGGAAAGGAAGGAAATGACCATAAATCCTTTAGTCTCTCTGAACCGTCTTGCTGTCCTGATAAGCTTGTTTACAATCAGCCCGTCAATTCCAGCCGGGGAAAACCGCGCACATGAAGAATCGAGATTGGGTCTGATAAAAAATATCCAGGAGATTCTCATCATGGAGAAATTATGTATTTCAGAGAGTGATTGCACAAAAAAACAATTGTTCTTTGTCAGTCCGGCAACGAATGGACTGGGTGTAAAGACATATTCAATTACCGATCCTGTCGTGCTTATGAAAATTGCCGAAAAATGCATGGATGTTTTTTATCGTGAAAGCAAGCTGTCTGTCTATATGGACAACCATGATATTTCCAAACACGAAGAACTGGAAAATTTTTTCTGGAAAAATCCTTTCAATCACGTCGAGTTCAAAAGGATAAAATAAATGCTAGGCGTTGAACCGCGGGTCGGCATTGGCAGTTCCGGTTGCAACAGGAAAAGGGAAACATATGAAACACGGGAAGGAAAAATAAAATGGTGCCGGCCATTTTTGTCCTCTTTTTCTGAAAGGGTGAGTAAAATGACAGGGACTTTTTTTTCGCGGCATTCACGTTTCTCGTCGATATGGTTCGTGCTGTTTTTGTTCCTGGGCATGGGTTGCAAAATGGACGATACAGGCTGGGGCGATGAAATGCTCTCGGAAATGGAAACCGCGGTCAGGTCGAGAAGGAATTCAGAAGAACGGAAAAATGCTGTAAACCAGGTTGCCCAAAAATACTTTCGTCCGGGGATGCCGAGGACGGAAGCCTTCAAATTGCTGGAAGATCTTGGATCTCGGGGCTTTCGTATCGGCGAATATAGGTACGAAGGGGCAAGGCTCTGGCCGGATGGAGAATTGAAGCCCTATCTGGATGAAGCGATCAAAAGGAATTTTCAACGTCAAATTCCTCCTGGCGCAAGCAAATTTTCCGCGAGGAATGATCGCTATGGCAGGGAGCGGTTCATCATAATCAAGGGCGCGGCGATAGGTTTTGTTCTCAAGGATGGTGAAAACGGTATAAAAGATGTCAGAGCCAATATATGGCTTAACACAATTTGAACGGGAGCGTCATCATGGAGAAAATCGCTGACTCCAACGGGCGACATTCCGTTTGTTGTTTCGCGGTTTTCATTTTATTTCTTCTGGATAAATATTCCGCCACGGACTTCAGCTTCCTCGTGACTTATCCAAAGCAGGGTGTTCCATGGGGCGTCCTGATCCTTGTTCAGGTCATAGAGAAGGTTGCCTCCCCTGATTTTCCAACCCACGAGGCGCACACCAAGATGCGCTTTTTTTTGTATGCCTTTAGGTGAATCGTAATCCTTGTACAACAGGTCTATCATGGCCTGATGATTCTGCCAGGGAACATCTATCTTGAAATTGGCTAGATGTCCTTCCTTGAAGAAAAAAACAATCTGTTTTGTCCCGACATCATTGAAAGAACCCAGATTGGCATGGCAGACCCGATTCCCAAGAGTAAACCCGGGTTCCGTGTTTGTACATTTCAACCCAAGATCAGGAAGAAATTGCTGGATTCCCTTTTCGTCCATGCTGGAGGAAAATTGATTCAAATCGACAAACAGCGCCGATCCGCCCTTGTGTGGCGCTTCCATGTTTTTTCCGGGCCACACACGATTGAGTACAAGGGAAATGGATACGGCAAGAAACAGCAAAGCGCCAAGGAATTTCAAAAGTTTCATTGCAAAATCAGCTCCGGTCTGGAATCCCGCCCCCTGGTGTTCAATCAGGGGCAGAGTAGCACATTGAATTTAGAAAAACAAAATGACTCTGTTCCCTTTACAGGGCAATCGCATTTACCCTTTCTGGACGAGTCCGAGCAAGGAAGCGCGATAGTCCGGGTTACGGTCAGCGGTTTTTCGCCGGGAGCGAAGGCTGCGTTGGGGTAAGTCTCATCCCGGCGCAACAGCGCCAGCACGAATTTGCGCAAGGCGGAGAAGTTCTGCGGGGCATGTCCCTTGCGAACCCGACAGCCGTCCTCGCGGAAGGTGACATCAAGCACCCAGTGCCGGGAGTTTTCGATCCCCCAGTGACGGCGGGCCGCCGTGGCGAAGGCTTCGGCGCAAGTGTCCATAGCCTCTCGTTTCGC
>JAISNE010000135.1 GCA_031276375.1 Accumulibacter sp. | reverse complement strand
TCCTGGACCGGGGTGAGTTGCACGGAATGGACGTACTGCGTTGCGAATTCCTGCCCCAACGGCGCGCCGGCCACGAACAACGGCGCGTCATCCCCGGCGTCGGATGGCGCGAAGCGGATCACCAGGGCGTCGACCGGGCGCAGAAGCAGGGCGGACAGGGCAAGCGCGCCCAGCAGGAGCGCATATCCCCATTGCCTCTTTGCCGAAAAGGCGCAAAGCGCCACAATTGCGTTCATGGATTCCCACTTCCTCGGTTTTCTTTCCGGTCTGGCTTACCTGGCCCTCTGCCTGCTGATCGCATCTCGTCGCGCCGGGAAAAAACGCCTGCCTGGCGGTCCGCTTCCCGGAATCGTTCATCACGGCCCGGACGAAGCGTTCACTATAGGGCAACTGGCCGAAGAAGACGGCGGGCGGCCGCTGGCGGCCCTGCTCTCGCTGTCTTGCCTGATTTCCCTGCTGGCGTTCCTTTTCATGCCTTTCGGTACGCTGCCTTCGCTGATTCCCGTTTCCGGCGGCGCGTTGTTTGTCGTCGGCGCACTGGCGGCCGCGCTCGGCTTCCTGTACCTGGCGGGCGGGTCGAGCGCGGTCTGTCGCGGATGGGGCGCGCCGGTCTGTCTTGGCGCGTCCCTGGCCGTGATCGCGCAATACGCGCGGCAGCGGGGCGTTCCGGGCGACCTCTCCACGCTGGACGCCTATGTGGCGATGCCCGTCATCGGCGTGGCGGAGGGAGTCGGGAAATCGGGCGTTGGCATTCTGGCCGCGATATCCTTGCTCGCCCTGTGGAACGCCTCGCCCGCCGGGCCGGCCCCGGCGGGCGAGGAAAAGCCGCCGCGCGCCGGCGAGGCGCTCCTGGTCGCATTGGCTTCCGAACTCTGGCTGCTGGCGGGCATCGCTTTCTGGGTCTGCCTGTTTTTCCCGTTTTCCTTGGCGTCCGGCCAGGATTCGGCAATTTCCGGCTTCGGCGGACTGGCCCTGAACGCGCTTCTTTTCTGGGGAAAAGTGCTGGGGCTGGAATGGTCGATGGAGAAAGCGCGGGCGATCCCTGCCCGCGGCCTGCCGTTCCCGGCGACAATCTTCATCGCGTTCTTGGCGCTTGGCGCATGGCTGCTTCTTGGCGTCGCGGCGGAGTAGCGAGAAAACGGATGAGGAGGCGGCGGTTCGGTTTTCCCGAACGCTCATGGTCATTGGAACCGCCGGCCATCTCCCGCAAGCGGGCGAGGGGAACGGCGCCTCCCGGCTTGCGTTTTCGCCACGCCGTTTCGCGGCGGCGGATTGGGATCAGACCTCGAAACGCTGTCCGCGCCGCGGCATCTGGATGTCTTTCCAGCCCAGCCGGTCGTCGATGGCCTTGGCGAAAACCGCCATCGCTCCGGCTTCGCCATGGACCAGAAAGGTCTTTCCGGGCGGCTGGCGAAAACCGCCCAGCCAGTTGAGCAATGCGCCCTGGTCGGCGTGCGCCGAGAGGCCGCCGACGGTGTGGATGCGCGCCCGCACCGGCACCGGCTCGCCGAAGATGGTAACCACGCGCGCGCCGTCGACGAGCCGCCGGCCGAGCGTCCTGCTGGCCTGGAAGCCGACGATGAGCACGCTGCACTCGCCGCGCGGCAGGTTCTCGCGCAGGTGATACTTGATCCGGCCGGCTTCGCACATGCCGCTGGCGGAGACGATTACCGCGCCTTCGCGGATCGTGTTGAGCGCCTTGGAGCGTTCGGCGTCGGCGACGAATTCGACTTTCATCATCTCCGGGCGGGTTTCCAGCCAGGCGATCAGTTCGTGCGTTTCCTCGTCGAGCAGTTCGGGATGGGCCAGGGTGATGCGCGTTGCCTGGTTGGCCATCGGTGAATCGACGTAAACCTGGAGCGGCGAGAGACGCCCGCGGCGGATCAGACCGCCGAGCAGGCAGAGGATTTCCTGCGTGCGGCCAACGGCGAAGGAGGGAATGATGATGTTTCCGCGCCTGGCTTGCGTCTGTTCGAAGGCGGCGACGATTTCTTCTTCCGTTTCCCGCATCGGACGGTGCAGACGGTCGCCATAGGTCGATTCGACGAGCAACACGTCGGCCCTGGGCACCGGCTTTTCCGGATCGCGCAGCACGGGACGGTCGCGCATGCCGAGGTCGCCCGAGAAAACCAGGGTTTGCGCCCGTTTCCCGTCATGCGCGACGATTTCCAGCCAGGCCGAGCCGAGGATGTGTCCGGCATCGTGGAAGCGGACTTCGACGTTATCCGCCGGGCGGATGGTTTCGCCGTAGGGCGCCGGCCGGAACTGGCGCAGCACGGCCTGCGCCGCGGTGACCGTGTAGAGCGGCGCCTGGATGCCGCGGCCGGCCTTGCCGCCACGGCGCTGGTGCCGCAACTGCCATTCGGATTCCTTCTCCTGGATGTGGGCGCTGTCCGGCAGGAGCACGCCGATCAGGTCGATACTGGCCGGCGTGGTGTAGATCGGCCCGCGATAGCCGAGCACGGCAAGGCGGGGCAGCAGCCCGGAATGGTCAATGTGGGCGTGGGTCAGCAGCACGAAATCGATGTCGCGCACGTCACTGCCGAAATCGAGCGATTGCAGGTTTTTCGCGCGCGCCTCGGAACCGCCCTGGAACATGCCGCAATCGACGAGAAAACGCGTACCGCCCGTCTCGACCAGCGTGCAGGAACCGGTTACTTCGCCGGCCGCGCCGAAAAAAGTGAGTCGCGTCATCGTGTTTCCCCTCCGTCTTTCGAATGATGGTTGGCTGAAGATTCCCATGTTATTCCATTTGCTCACCGCCGGGTTCCCGCATCGACCTGCCCGTCAGGGCTATCGCATACGCAGATGTCGGAAACAGTGCAAAAAATCGTTTACATTCGGACGGTTATGGCAAGTCATTGTAAACCCTGCCAGAATCGGGTCTACTCTCGATTTTTACCAGGAGAACGAGATGGTCGAGAAAGACCACGGACGCATCGAGACACGACGGGCACTATGGATCAGCGACATTTTCTGGAAGTTACTGTCTTTTGGCGCGAGCCAATGGAGCGCGGGCGTCCCGCCCGCTTCGCGGGCCCCCGTGCCCGTCCCCCCGATCCCGTCATTCCCGCGCAAGCGGGAATCCAGCATTTCACCGTCTTTTCTGGATTCTAAGCCCGCGCGGGAATGACGGGTATTTTGACCGCCTCGTCTAAAAAAACGAGGATGGTGCATGAAAATTCGAGAGGAAACATCAGCGCATAGGTCGGGGTTCGCGTCGCTCACCCCGACCTATGCGGGTTTGTCGGCGTGCCCCTGTACGCCGACATCGAGGAACGTAGGGGCGGGTTTCAAACCCGCCCCTACCACGGGGGAGAATACCCGCCGGACTAACTGATCCCTGACACCTGACACCTGACACCTGACTCCTGATACCTGATCCCTGATACCTGATACCTGATCCCTGATCCCTGACACCCGAACCTCAGAACCGGTAATTCGCCTTGAAGCTTCCAGTCACGCCTTCGCGCTTGCCGGTGTAGCCCTGGATGCCGATGTCGAGCGTCAGGGGCACGGTGGCGCTGGGCGTGAGGGTGATCCCGGCTTCCGCGAGGCCGGTGTCGCCTTT
>JAISNE010000091.1 GCA_031276375.1 Accumulibacter sp. | reverse complement strand
ATCCGCAACATGATCATGACCACGCTGCGCTCGATCGTCGGCGAGATGGAGCTCGATCACGCCCTGTCCTCGCGCGACATGATCAAGACCCGCCTCAAGGCCGGCGTCGCCGACGAAGCACTCGACTGGGGCCTGACGGTGAAATCGGTGGAAATCCAGGACATCAAGCCTTCGCACTCGATGCAGAAGGCCATGGAATTGCAGGCCTCCGCCGAGCGGGAGCGGAAAGCCATGGTCACCAAGGCCGAGGGCGAAAAGCAGTCGATGATCCTCTCCGCCGAAGCCCGCCTCGAATCGGCCAGGCGCGACGCGGCGGCGCAGGTCATGCTCGCCGAAGCCTCGTCGCAAGCCATCGCCAAGGTCACCGCCGCGTTCGGCGAGAAGGAATTGCCGATGTTCTACCTGTTGGGCGAAAAATACATCGCCAGCCTGGGCAAGATGGCCGAATCGCCGAACGCCAAGCTGGTGCTGTTGCCGGGCGACCTGCAAAACACCCTGCGCGGCCTGTTCCAGAAGACACAGAATCCCTGAGCGGAACGGCGTTTTTCCCCTGTCCCTGGATTCCGAACCCGCGCCAGGGGATAAGCCGGCAAGACTCGAGGAAACGAAGCCCATGATGATCGAAGTGAACGGCGCGGCGCTTTTTTACGAAAAGAGCGGAACGGGTTCGCCGATCGTTCTGCTGCACGGCAACGGCGAGGACCACCATATCTTCGACGAACTCTCCGCGAGATTGGCGAACGATTTCACGGTATATGCCGTCGATAGCAGAAACCACGGCCAGAGCGGGAAAACGGGCGACTATTCATACGCCACGATGGCCGAGGATATCCACAAGTTCATCGAAGTATTGAAATTGGGGCGGGTCGATCTGCTCGGCTTCAGCGACGGCGCCATCGTCAGCCTGATTCTGGCGATGAATCACGGCGAAGCGGTCGGCGCGATGGCCTTGCTGGGGGTCAATCTGAAACCGGAGGATTTTACCGGGGACAGCTACCGGTTCATCGAGGAAACCTACGAGAAAACAAAAGACCCTCTGTTCAAATTGATGCTCGAAGAACCCCATATCGAGCTGGACGCGGTGAGAGGCATCGACATCCCCGTTCTGCTGATCGCCGCGGAAAACGATCTCTACAAGCCGGAAACATTCACCAGGCTTGCCAGCGCACTGCCCGACGCGACATTGAAAATCATGCGCGGCCACGAACACGGCAGCTACATCGTCGGACGGGATCTGTTGTACCCCGATCTCATTCATTTTTTCCGGCAAGCGCGGCCCGGACGCGGAACGAAAACATGATAAACACGCTTTTGGAAGACGTTTCGAAAATTTCAGGAAAATACGACTCACAATACCAAGCGAGCGGCAGTCGTTTCAATTTTTTCGAGGCTGGAGGAATAGAGCGCAAAGAAGCCGTGGTTTGTCGTTTTTTGCGCGAACTGCTGGATCCAAAAGGAAGTCACAGTCAGGGCATCACCTACCTCAAACTGTTTTTGCGTGACATTCTAAAAATAGAGGAAATACCGGACGAGGATATTTCCATTGCGGAAGTCATAAACGAATACACCATCGATGGAAATCGCCGAATTGATATTGCAATAAGAATATCATCGTACTTTATCCCGATTGAGGTAAAAATTGATGCTGGCGATCAATACGAACAGGTCAGGGATTATTACGATTACGCCGTGAAACGCAGTCGGAAGACAGGCGATAAAATCAATCTTTTCTATCTGACACTTTATGGCACATCGCCTTCCCCAGAAAGCGCGAAAGGTTTAACCAAGGAGATTGTGAATATCTCTTTTGCGGAACATATCAGAAAATGGCTGTATTCGTGTTTGGAAAAAACACCCGAAAAAGCGTATGACCTGCGTGTGCCTTTGTGTCAGTTTGCCAAGTCCATTCAAAAAATCACCAACATCTGGGAGGAGCCAGAATCAATGGAAATCATGGAATACATTACTGCAAACAAGGAAATCCGGGAAGCCGCAATCAAGATAAAAGATGCCGTGGAAAGCGCAAAAAGACTTATCGCCAGAGAACTCTATGAGAGCTTCATGAAAGTCTTGCCTGATGGAAATGACGTGCCCTGGGGAGGGGGATTGCTTTTCGAGATACAGTATCCAGTTGATAACTCCGTGTTGTGTGACAATTATAAACTGTGTTTCATCCTGCATCAGGATACCACTTCAGAAAATATCTCGTATGGCTTTATCATCAAGAACGGGAAAAATGAGCAGGTACGCGCGAATAATGGGACGGTAGACAGGCCGGTTCTGGAAGAACTGCTCAAGAAATGCCGCAATATCTTTCCCCATGAAAAAGGATTCGGGGAAAAATTCGAGGAATATGGAATCTGGAAAAAACTGCCGGGGCCAAATTTCATGAATGTAAACAATGCTTGCCTGGAATTGCATGACGATGATGTCCGTAAAAGATTCGTTGAAGAATCAATCCGCGAAATCAACGCTGTCTTGGATGAATACGGCGAGCGGCTTGGTTTTCGCCTCAAGCCACGCGCGGAGCCGCATTCCAGCGCGGCGTCTACGCAAGACCCGTCGTTACCACAGTGACTCGCAATTGCTCGCCCATGTTTTCATCGCAAACCACGCTAAAAATGATGTGCGCGTCGTCGGCGGTAAATTCGCATATGGCGCTCATGACCTCATTTACCTCATTCATTTTCAGATTATGCGAGGCGGTGATGTTGACCAGCACACCCTTGGCGCTGGAGAGGCCGGCGTCTTCGAGCAATGGTGAAACAACGGCCCGTTCGGCAGCGGCGCGGGCGCGATTCTGCCCGTACGCGGTAGCGGAACCCATCGTGGCGCGCCCGGTTTTGCCCATCACGGCGCGAACATCATTGAGGTCGACAGTGACCAGACCGTGATTGGCGATGATCGCGACGATGTCGCCAAGCATGTTATCGACGGCATCGAAGACTTCTTTCATCGTGGCATCACCGCCGAACACCACATCCAGGCGATCGCAGGAGACGACGATCAACGAATCGACGTGTTTTTGCAATTCGACGATGCCGATCTCGGCGATCTCGGTGCGCTCGTCTTCCCAGGCGAATGGCTTGGTCGCCACGGCGATGGTAGGCATCCCCATCTCACGGGCGATTCTGGCGATGACCGGCGCCGCGCCGGTACCCGTGCCGCCGCCCATGCCCACAACGATGAAGACCATGTGCGCACCCATCAGCGCCTTGGCGATCTCTTCACGCTTGCCAAGCGCCGCGTCGCGGCCGACCTCGGGCCTGGCGTTGGCGCCGGTCTCCATCTTGCCCAGGAGCAGCTTCCTGTGCGCCATGCTGCGCTTTATACTTTCCGCATCCGTGTTGATGGCGATGAATTCCACCCCCGGCACACCTTCCTGGATCAGGTGGTTGATGGTATTGCCACCCGCGTCACCCACGCCGATGACCTTGACGATAGTGTCAGTTTTTGGTTTTTCCCGTTCATTGATGATCTTGAACATAACAACGCCCCGCTTTGCAAAAGTAAAAAACAAAATGGGAAAAAATGGACAGGCTGAATGCCGGATTCCGCGAGGATGAGTATAACCGGGTTTCACTGATAAACTTGCGGGCGGCCCGGCGCCTGACGACTCATTCGGGCCGGCGCCCTTCGCGGCGCGGTTTGATTCGTCTGACAGGAGAATCATATGGTGGATTGTTTGGGTGGCGCGATGCGCGGCATTTCCTTTTTCCCCGGCCCGGCGGTCAGGCGGTGCGGCTTCCGGCCCGCCGCTCGCCTGGCGCGATAGATTTGGACAGCGGCATGTTTTATATCTCGACTCGCGGCGACGGCGGCGCGCCGTCCAGAAAGACGTTTACCGAAATCCTGCTCGGCGGCCTGGCGCCCGACGGCGGGCTGTATGTGCCGGAAAGCTATCCGCGGGTGACGCGCGCCGAGCTGGACGAATGGCGCGGCCTGTCATACGCCGATCTGGCCTTCGCCGTGCTCGCCCGGTTCATCGACGACATTCCGCCGGACGATCTCAAGGAGCTGGTCGACAAGACCTACACCGCCCAGGTCTTTTGCCACGGGCGCGATCCGGCGCGGGCCGGGGAGATCGCGCCGGTGCGCTGGCTGGAGCCGGGCCTGGGCCTGCTCGAACTGTCCAACGGCCCGACGCTGGCGTTCAAGGACATGGCCATGCAACTGCTCGGCAACCTCTTCGAGTACGCGCTGGCCAGGCGGGGCGAGGAAATCAACATCCTCGGCGCGACCTCGGGCGATACCGGCTCGTCGGCCGAATACGCCATGCGCGGCAAGCGCGGCGTCCGCGTGTTCATGCTTTCGCCGCACGGGCGCATGAGCGCCTTCCAGCGCGCGCAGATGTATTCGCTGCGAGACGCCAATATCTTCAACATCGCCGTGCGCGGCGTGTTCGATGACGCGCAGGACATCGTCAAGGCGATCTTCAACGACCGCGATTTCAAGGCGCGCTACCGGCTCGGCGCGGTGAACTCGATCAACTGGGCGCGCGTCGCCGCGCAGGTGGTCTATTACTTCAAGGGCTATTTCGCCGGCACGCGCTCGAACGACGAAACGCTGGCCTTCGCTGTGCCCACGGGCAACTTCGGCAACATCTGCGCGGGCCATGTCGCGCGCATGATGGGTTTGCCGATCGGCAAGCTGGTGCTGGCGACCAACGAGAACGACGTGCTCGACGAGTTTTTCCGCACCGGCGTCTATCGTCCGCGCGGCGCGGCGGACACCTGGGCGACGAGCAGCCCGTCGATGGACATCTCCAAGGCGTCCAATTTCGAGCGTTTCGTTTTCGATCTCGTCGGCCGCGACCCGGCGCTGATCCGGGACTTGTGGGGCCGGATAGACGCCGGTGGGCGCTTCGACCTGTCGGCGACGCCGTATTTTTCCTCCCTGTCTCGCTTCGCCTTCGTTTCCGGCGCGAGCACGCACGCCGACCGCCTGGCGACGATTCGCCGGACCCATGAAAAACATGGCCTGACGATCGACCCCCACACCGCCGACGCGCTCAAGGTGGCCGGGGAGCAAGGCGCGCTCGGGATGCCGCTGCTGGCGCTCGAAACGGCGCAGCCGGCCAAGTTCGAGGAAACCCTCGCCGAGGCGCTGGGCCGCCGACCCGAGCGTCCCGCCGCCCTGGAGGACCTCGAAGAACGGCCTCAACATGTCGAGGTGATGGACGTGGACGCCGAGGCGGTCAAGCGTTTCATCGCGCGCAGTGTTTGACCGGAACCCCCGCGGCAAACTTCGCCGGCAACAAAGGCGCGGCGCGGGCGCATGTTGGACGGGCGGGGCCGAAAAGGCTTGCGGCATCCCGCATCACTACGTGACAGGAGGCCAGGCATGGCAACGTCTCTCAAGATCGACGAAAAAATCACCCGCGTGAATGAGCGCATCAGCTATCCATCGACGGCGGATGGATGTTTTCCAAAAGGTACGCGAATACATACCAAGGAAGGCATGAAGTCGATCGAAGACATCCAGGTCGGCGATTGGGTACTCTCCAGCCCGGAAGACGGTTCCGGAAAGCCCGAGTATAAACGAGTGCTCAAAACCATCAGGCATGAGAAGAAGACTCTTCGAAAAATAGCTTTTGGCTGGAATCCGCAGAGAATGGGCCTGTCTACAATGGCGGCGACGGGCAATCATCCTTTTTGGGTCGAAGGCATTGGCTGGACACGAGCCGATAAACTCAAAAACGGGGACTTGCTGCGCATGCTGGACGGCACGACCAAGGTCGAATTCCAGGTTCCGATATACCAATTTCGAGAGGAGCCGGGCATCGGCTGGGTACAGACCGTGGAAGATTTAGATTCAATGATGAATCCTGCAACAGGATTTCTTTTCGATTATGAAAATTTCAAATTGCTTCCTGAGAATGAGCGGGAAGGAGAGCTTGACTGGGAGGATATGACGGAAAGCAATTATTTGAAGGTTACGGTTTATAATCTGGAAGTGGAAGATTATCATACCTATTATATTGGTAGAGGCACCTGGGTACACAATGCAGATTGTTCTGAAGTGGGTTCGGCGGCTTGACTATCTCGATAAATGTTATACGGTAGTAAACGTTCCTGACATTGAAAACAAGATCAAGAAACCGCAATCCGGTGAGTATGACACGATTATTGCCGATAAAAAAGGCGATCTCATTGAGATTGAAGAAATCGTGCATACGTGATAAAAGATGTCAAAAACATTTACTTTCATGAAAGAGGACAAACGGCAATGAAAAACAAATGTCTCCAGCCCCTTTATTCTCCGGCAACGGTGGATGGATGTTTTCCAAAAGGTACGCGAATACATACCAAGGAAGGCATGAAGTCGATCGAAGACATCCAGGTCGGCGATTGGGTACTCTCCAGCCCGGAAGACGGTTCCGGAAAGCCAGAATATAAACGGGTGGTCAAGACCATCAAGCATGAGAATAAGACTCTTCGAGAAATAACTTATGGCTGGAATCCGCAGAAACTGAGCCTGTCTGCCATGGCAGCGACGGGAAATCATCCTTTTTGGGTCGAGGGTATTGGTTGGACGCGAGCCGATAAACTCAAAAACGGTGACTTGTTGCGCATGCTGGACGGAACTGCCAGAGTCGAATTTCAAGTTCCGGTATACCAATTTCGAGAAGAAGAGCCGGGCATCGGCTGGGTACAGACCGTGGAAGATTTAGATTCAATGATGAATCCTGCAACAGGATTTCTTTTCGATTATGAAAATTTCAAATTGCTTCCTGAAAATGAACAAGAAGGGGAGCTTGACTGGGAAGATATGACGGAAAGCAACTATCTGAAGGTTACGGTTTATAATCTGGAGGTAGAAGACTATCATACTTACTATATTAGTGGTGGTATCTGGGTACACAATGCAGATTGTTCTGAAG
>JAISNE010000055.1 GCA_031276375.1 Accumulibacter sp. | reverse complement strand
CGCGCCGCCCGGCCCCGCGCCCTGGGAATGACATCGTTGGCGTAGGCCTGGCCTTCGTTGATCTGCCGCTCGCGGTCCTGACCCGCCTTCACCGCGTCGTCAAAGGCCGCCTGCACCTGTTCCGGCGGCTGCGCGTTCTGCATCGTCACCTTGGAAATCAGAATGCCCGTCTTGTAGCGGTCGAGGATTTCCTGCATCAGCACGGCCGCCTGCTCGGCGACTTGCTCGCGCCCTTCATGCAGCACGAAATCCATCCTGTTCTTGCCGACGATCTCGCGGATCGCCGTTTCGGCCACCTGCATCACCGATTCGTCCGGGTCCCGGCTTTCGAAGGCGTAATCCAGGGGATTCTTGAGGATGTACTGGACCGCGAACAGGATGTTGATGATGTTCATGTCATCGGTCAGCATCAGCGCTTCCTCGAGCTTCATGTTTTGCTCGTTGCCCCGGTAGCCGATTTCGAGCATGCGCATTCCGGAAACATTGACCAGCTCGTGCGACTGGATCGGGTACGGTAAACGCCACTGCCAGCCGGGTTCGGTGCTCTTCAGGTAGCGGCCGAACTGCAGCACGAGACCGCGCTGCGAAGCGTCGACGATGTAAAAACCGCTGGCCAGCCACGCCAGAATGACGATGCCGATCAGCAGGCCAATCCCGCCGCCGAGAAATTTCGGGTTGAGCTCGACGGGCGGCAGACCGCCGCCACCGCCGCCATTGTTGTCCCCGTCGCCGCGCCGGCGTTTTTTCTTGCCGAACATTCCGCCCAGCCGCTGATTCAGGTCATGCCACAACTCATCGAGGTCGGGCGGCCCCTGATTCGGCCGCCTCCCGCCTCCGTTACCGCCTCCGTCATTACTGCCGCGATTCCCCCACTGAGGATCATTGAGCGACATAAGCACTCCGATAGTCGAAATCATAAATCCAGGACAGATGAAACATCAGCCGACATCAGCCACCACCCGGCCGCCGGAACGTCGTTTTTCCAGCGCCGCCTCGGCCAGCGCCTGCCGCAGCAGTTCCAGACCGTCGCCGCGCCTGGCGCTCAACCGAAGCCGGGCGATTCTACCATACTCGTCCCGCTCGACCGCCGGCGGCAGCCCCACCAAATCGAGCTTGTTCAGCACGGCGACCTGCCGCACATGACACGCGCCGATCTCGGTGAGCACCTTTTCCACCTCGGCTATCTGCTCGTCCCGGATCGGGCTGGCCGAATCGACGACGTGCAGCAGAAGATCGGCCTGCGAAGTCGCTTCGAGCGTCGCGTGGAAGGCGGCCACCAGCTCGTGCGGCAGATCGCGGATGAAGCCCACCGTGTCGGAAATCACGATATGCCCGGCCTCGCCCAGCCAGAGCTTGCGGGACGTCGTGTCGAGCGTGGCGAACAACTGGTCCGCGGCATAGGCGTCCGCGTGGGTCAGGGCGTTGAACAAGGTCGATTTGCCGGCGTTGGTATATCCGACCAGCGAAACCATCAGCACCTCGTTGCGCAAACGCGAACGGCGCTGCACCTCGCGTTGGCGTTCGAGCCGGCGCAAACGTTCGCGCAAGACCTTGACGCGCTTGCCGAGCAGCCGGCGGTCGGTTTCCAGTTGGGTTTCCCCTGGGCCGCGCAAGCCGATGCCGCCTTTCTGGCGCTCCAGGTGAGTCCAGCCGCGAACCAGCCGCGTCGCCAGATGATCCAGTTGCGCGAGTTCAACCTGCAATTTCCCGTCCGAGCTTTGCGCGCGCTGCGCGAAAATATCCAGGATCAGACTCGTCCGGTCGATGACCCGGCAACGCAGGGCCTGTTCGAGGTTCCGCTCCTGGGCGGGACTGAGCGCGTGGTTGAAGATGACCACATCGGCCCGATGCGACACCACCGCCTCCGCGATCTCTTGCACCTTGCCCTTGCCCGCGTAAGTCGCGCTGTCGGGAAATTCCCGCTTTCCCTCGATCGTGGCGCAGACCAGGGCGCCCGCCGACTCGGCGAGCAGGCACACCTCTTCCTTCCGCTCGGCGATCGAACTCTCGCCAAAATCGAGCTGAACGATCAGCGCGCGCTCACCGCCCGGGTGACGCTCAAGCATCGGCGCGCTTCAATCCGGAAATGAAGAGGCCGCGAATCCGCCCGGCGTCCGGGAAACACCGAATCGCGGGCCGATCATGCAAACCGCCGTCAATCTTCGTTGCCCGCCTCTTGCTGGATCGTGATTGGCCGCGAGGGGACGACCGTCGAAATGGCGTGCTTATATACCATTTGGGTGACCGTGTTCTTCAAAAGAACGACATACTGGTCGAAAGATTCGACCTGCCCCTGCAACTTGATTCCATTCACGAGATAAATGGAAACAGGGACATGCTCACGGCGCAATGCGTTAAGGAAGGGGTCTTGTAACAATTGCCCTTTATTACTCATGGTTGATACTCCATGTCTAATTATCAGTATGAAGACGCGCCAGTCTAATTGATTTTTCGACGATTTGCCAGTCGAGCGCGTCCGGAGCCGGAAATAAGCCGCGCTGCCCGCGGCAACACGGATAGCCCTCAAGACCTTCGCGCGGGCGCGGGCGGGCAAGCGCCTGACCGCCCTGGGGGAAGCCGGCCCGGCACGCGCGAGATTCCGCGCCGCCGCGGGCACGGCGCCGGCGAAGCGACATCCCGCGCCTGGAAAGCAAGGATTTCAAATTTCTCTTGAGATAAGTCGTATCGCTCATATATAATATGCGGCTTCATGATTGCAGCGCGCCCGTAGCTCAGTTGGATAGAGTACTTGGCTACGAACCAAGGGGTCGGGCGTTCGAATCGCTCCGGGCGCGCCAGATAATCAGTGGAGGCAATGCAACATCCGCCGGCTTTGCCGGTGGGCCAACAATCCGCCGGCAAAGCCGGCGGGCAGGGCCTGTCAGGCACCCAAGCCAGTCGAATGACTGGCTTTTTGCTTTCTGGCGCGGCGTTTTTTAGCGGAAAACGGGCTGCCCGCCGTCGAACAGACGGAACGTCAGGCTCTGGCTCACGCCGGCGCCCAGGCGCTTGGCGAAACGCTCGGCGATGTTTTCCCTGACCGAGTAGTCGAGGATGTTCTCGGCCTTGATGACCTCCCGGGCAACGGAATCGACGGTGCCGAAGTCGTCGGCGAG
>JAISNE010000448.1 GCA_031276375.1 Accumulibacter sp. | reverse complement strand
GGCGCCTGCATCGGCGTACTGCTGATCGGCGTGGCCGTCGAGGGCTACCTGTTCACCAAGGTCAACATCGTGCTCAGGCTCATTGCCTTCGCCAGCGCGCTGTGCCTCATCGACAGCGGCCTGGTGACGGACATGATCGGACTGGCGGGCGCGATCACGGTCGTCGGCGTGCAGCATTTCCTGTTCAGGAAGGAACAACGGGCCGCCGTGGCGGCAGCGTAGATTTCGATACGCAAAAAAAGCCCCGGCAACGGGGCTTTTTTTCTGACCAGGGGCGCGGCATCGGCTGAGGGCAAGGCGCGCCGGCGGGATTTCATACCGCGTCGCGCTCAATAGGCCGTCAATATTCCAGTCCGACGTGTCAATATTTCAGTCATTTTTGGCGTATCACGATGGTTTGGCGGCAACTTGGCATGAAATCGGGAATCGGTTTGGGTTCACTCGAAACGCAGCGCGGCGATCGGGTCGAGGCTGGCCGCGCGGCGGGCGGGCATGTAGCCGAAGACGATGCCGATGGCGCCGGAGAAAACGAAGGCCAGCAGATTGATGCCGGGATTGAACAGGAAGGGCATGTGCATCAGCGCGGTCAGGCCGAGGCAGACGAAAAGCGCCAGCGCGACGCCGATCAGGCCGCCGAGCGCCGAGAGCGCCACCGCCTCGATCAGGAATTGCAGCAGCACTTCGTGCTCGAGCGCGCCGATGGCCAGGCGGATGCCGATCTCGCGCGTGCGCTCGGTGACCGAGACGAGCATGATGTTCATGATGCCGATGCCGCCGACCAGCAGGCTGACCGCCGCCACCGCGCCGAGCAGGCCGGTCAGCGTGCGGATGGTGCCGGAGAGCGTTTCGGCGATCTGCCGGGTGTCCATCACGTGGAAATCGTCGTCGGCGTTTTCCGGGAGCTTGCGCCGTTCGCGTATCAGCCGGCGCACCTGTTCCATGACCGGCTCGGCGGCAACGCCGTCGCGCATCGACAGCAGCAGCATCGGCACGTCGGTGACGTTGCCGGTCAGGCGCCGCTGCGCGGTGCGGATCGGCAGCAGCACCGTATCGTCCTGGTCCTGGCCCATCGCGCCCTGTCCCTTGGCTTGCAGCACGCCGACGACCTCGCAGGTGAAGTTCTTCACGCGCAGTTCGTCGCCGAGCGGCGAGCCGCGGGGGAAGAGTTGCCGCCGCACCGTTTCGCCGATCAGGCACACCGCCTTGCCGGCGCTTTCCTCGTCATCCTCGAACGGCCGGCCGGAGGCGATTTGCCAGTTGCCGGCGATGAAATAGGCGTTGCTGGTGCCGCTGACCAGCGCTTGCCAGTTCTGGTTGCCGGCGACCAGCATGACCCTGGAGCTGACCACCGGAGCGACGGCTTTCAGCGCGGGAATCTGGGTCTCCAGCGCTTCCACGTCGCCCAGCTTGAAATTCGGCGCGCCGACGCTGTCGGGGCCGGGCCGCTGGCCGGGGCGCAGGATCAGGAGATTGCTGCCGAGGCTGGAAATCTGGTCGGAGACCATGCGCGTCGCGCCGTTGCCGAGCGTGACCATGGTAATCACCGCGGCCACGCCGATGACCACGCCGAGCACGGTCAGGAACGAGCGCATCAGGTTGCGCCGGATCGCGCGCAGGGCGAGCAGCAGGGCGTTGAGCAGCATCTGGGTCATGAAAGCCTCTGTTTGATTCAGGAACCGCAATTCAGGTGAAAGATTTCGTCATTGACCTTGCGATGCTCTTCATTCCAGTATTCGTCGTTTTTTCTTCTTTGTTGATTGATGATTTGTTCCTTGTAATACCAGAGATCGGAACACTTTTTTTCGTTCCTCTTTCTTTCTTCCGCGGCTTCCGATTCCTGATATTCCCTAATGGCGCGTCGCTGCCATTCTTCATTCCTCAAGCGATCCGTTACGGCTTGCCCATGTTTCCGCTCGTTTTTCGTAAGACCCTGCGCCGTGTTCAATGGCGGCATTTGAGATGAGCGGACACGCTTTTTTTCCTCCGATCCGAATTTCTCGCAAGGCTGATCGGAAACCAGCTTTTTTCCGTCCTTCATGCAATGGTAAATAATCGATTGCGGCAACGCGACGGAACTGGAAAGACAAAGAAAAACGGCAAAAACGTATTTTCCAAAAGACATGTGGCCTCCCTGTTTTCTCGACACTATAAACCGCGCAAAAAAACCGTTATTCCAGACGCAGGCAAAACAACGCGCGAATCGAAAGGTTCTCATTGTATCCGTTACAGTCAATCATCGCGTTTGTTCCGGGTATCGCTGGCCACCAGCCCGTCGACGAACTTCACCACGCGGTCGGCGTAGCCGGCCATTTCCGGCTCGTGCGTGACCATGATGATGGTGATGCCCTGTTCGCGGTTGAGCGCGACGAGCAGGTCCATGATTTCGTGGCCGCGCTGGCTGTCGAGGTTGCCGGTGGGTTCGTCGGCCAGCAGCACCAGCGGGCGGGTGACGATGGCGCGGGCGATGGCGACGCGCTGTTGCTGGCCGCCGGAGAGTTCGGCCGGGGTGTGGTGTTCCCATCCGGCGAGGCCCACCTGCTTCAGCGCCTGACGCGCGGCGGCGTGCCGCCGGGCCGTTTCCGCGCCGCGATAGAGCAGCGGCAGTTCGACGTTTTCCTGCGCCGAGGTGCGCGACAGGAGGTTGAAGCCCTGGAAGACGAAACCGAGGTAGTGCCGGCGCAGCAGGGCGCGCTGGTTGCGCGACAGGGTTTCGACGGCGATGTCGCGGAAGCGGTAGGCGCCGCCGGTCGGCCCGTCGAGGCAGCCGAGGATGTTGAGCGCCGTCGATTTGCCGGAGCCGCTCGGCCCCATGATCGCCACGAACTGGCCGGGCGGGATGGAAAGATCGACGCCCTTGAGCGCCTGGAAGGCCGCCGCGCCCTGCCCGTAGGTCTTGGTGATGCCGGCGAGGGAAATCAGCGCGGGCGCGTTCACTGGAGCCTCATTTGGCTTTTTCCTGATAGTCGACGATGAGCGCCGCGCCGGCGGCGAGATCGCCGCCGGTGATTTCGGTCTGGCGGCCGTTGCTGACCCCGGTCTGGACGCTGACCGCGACGGGCGCGCCGTCGCGCAGCAGCCAGACCGTCCTGGCCGCGCCCGGCGAGGTCACGATCCGCGCCTGTTGCGGCTTGCGCATGCGCGGCGGACGCGGAAAGATGCGCGAGAGGATGCCGCCCGAGGCTTCGGCCTCCGGCGCGGCGGGCGGCAGGAAACGCAGCGCGGCGTTCGGCGCCAGCAGCGCGTTTTCGCGCCGGGCGGTGATGATGCGCGCGGTGGCGGTCATGCCGGGGCGCAAGGCCAGATCGTCGTTGCCGACCGCCAGCACGGTCTTGTACGTGACCACGTTGTCGGTCGTCGTCGAACCCAAGCCGATGCGCCGGATCGTCGCCGGGAAATCGCGCCCCGGCCAGGCCGCCACGGTGAAGCTGGCGGTCTGGCCGAGCTTGACCGAGCTGACGTCGGCCTCGTCGACCTTGACCTGGAGTTCCATCTGGGTGAGATCCTCGGCGATCGTATAGAGCACCGGCGTGGTCATCTGCGCGGCCACCGTCTGGCCAGGCTCGACCTTGCGCGCGAGCACGACGCCGTTGATCGGCGAGCGGATGACCGCCTTGCGGATGTTGGTTTCGTCGGTTTGCAGCGTGGCCCTGGCCTGCGAAACCGCGGCGCGGGCGCTGGCGAGATTGGCGGTGGCGCGCCGGTAGGCGGCTTCCCCGCTCTCCAGTTCGCTCTTCGACGGCACTTGCCCGCCGGACAGTTCGGCCACGTGGCGCAAGCGCGCGAGGTTGGCGCGCGTTTCGGCGAGCGTGGCCTCGTTCTGCGCCACCACGGCCTCGGCGGCGTCCAGCGCGGCCTTCGACTTGGCGACCGCGTCGCGCAGCTTGGCGGTGTCCAGGCGGGCCAGCACCTGGCCCTTGCTCACCTGATCGTTCTCCTCGGCCAGTACCGCCTCCAGCGTACCGGAAAGTTCGCTGCCGACGTCGACCGAGCGCGTCGGCTGCAACGTGCCGCTGGCCGAAATGCTGACCACGAGATTGCCGATCAGCGCGTTTTCGGTGAGGTAGTTCCCGCCCGCGTCGCCGCCGTTGCCGGAAAACCGGAAGAACACGGCGCCGGCGGCGATGCCGGCCAGGACCAGGAACTTCCAGCGCCGGCGCGGGCGGGCGGAAGCCTCCGGCGCGAGGAAATCGGGCGGCGTGTCGTTTTGTCGTTCGCTTGCGCTCATGATCGGGAAGGCTCCATCGAAGCGGCGTTTCCGGCCGCGTTCCAGCCGCCGCCCAGCGCCTTGTAGAGCTGGATGACGGCGGTCAGCACCTCGGCTTCGGCGCTGACCAGATTGTCCTGCGCGGTCAGCCGCGCGCGCTCGCTTTCCAGCACGCGCTGGAAGTCGACCAGGCCCGCCTGGTATTGCGCGCGCGAGAGCGTGGCCGCGCTGGCGGCGGCGAGCGCCGCCCGCCGCCGGAAGTCGACCTGGTCGCGTCCGTTGGCATAGGCCGACATGGCGTTCTCCACGTCTTCCAGCGCGACGAGCAGGCTCTTTTCCCAGGCCACGAAGGCCTGATCCCGCGCGGCGGTCTGCGCGGCGATGCGGCTGTCGATGCGCCCGGCGTCGAACAACGGCGCCGCCAGGCTGGCCGCCAGCGAGCGCGTCAGGTTGCCGCTCCCACCGAGCGCGGTCAGACTGAAAGCGCGCCAGTTGAACGAACCGCTCAAGCTCAGGCTCGGATAGCGTTCGGCCTCGCTTTGCGCGGTGCGGGCGATTTCCGCGCGCAGCGCCAGTTCGGCGGCGCGCACGTCCGGACGCTGGCGCAGCGTATCGGCCGGAATGCCGACGGCGATTTCGTCCGGCGGCGCGGGCAGCGCCAGCGGATCGCGCAACGTTTCGCGCAGGCGGCCCGGCGCCTGTCCGGTCAGCACGGACAGCCGGTGCTCGGCCCTGGCGCGCGCCACCTCCAGGCCGGGCAGGGCCGCGCGGCTCTGTTCGAGGCTGGCGCGCGCCTGTTCGACATCGAGGCGCGTCACCAGCCCGGCCAGCTCGCGCCATTCGCTGATGCGCAGGGTTTCGGCCTGGCTGTCCACGTTGGCGCGGACGAAGGCCAGACGCTGCTGGCTGGAACGCAAATTCACGTATTCCAGCGCGACCTCGGCGGCCAGCGAGGCGCGGGTCGATTCCAGGCCGGCTTCCGCCGCGGCCGCGTCGGCCTCCGCCGCGTCGGCGGCGTCGACGAGGCCGCCGAAGATCGACGGCTCCCAGCGGGCATCGAAACCGGCGGTGTACAGCGTCTGCGATTTTCCACTGCCGCCCGTGCCGGTCCCGCTGCGCGAACGGGTGGCGCTGGCCGAGACACCGAGGCTCGGATACAGATTGGCGACCGCCAGCGCGCGCTGGGCGCGCGCCTGACGCAACCGGGCCTGCGCGCTGCGCGCGTCGGGCGCGTCGGTGAGCGCGGCGTCGATCAAGCGTTCGAGCCGCTCGTCGCCGAATTGCCGCCACCACGCGGCGAGCATGTCCGGCGCCGGCGCGCTCCCGGACAGCGGCGGCGCGGACACCGACCAGGCGCCGGGAACCGCCACCGTGGCCGCGGCCATCACTTCGGCCTGCCGCTGTTCGAGCGAAGCGCAGCCGCCCAACGCGAAGAGCAGCGCGAAGACCGGCGCGGCGGCCGGCGGGATCATCCGCCGCCGCGCGGCGAACGCCCGCCACACGGAGAAAACAAAAGTGATCGACTGAAACATGGCTATCCGGCGAATGACGCGCGGCCTCGGAACGCTTGCCCCCGAACCTCCTCTTCCCTTGCCGGGAAGGGTGGCCCAAGGGGCCGGGAAAGGAGACGGTTCATGAATTTCCACATCCTGCCCGGACCTTCCCGCCTCGGCATCGCTCGAAACCCGCCATGTTACCGCCAGTATTCTCACGATGCCGAAGCGATCGGCCATCGACCGTCCGCGATGGCCCGCCTTCCGGTCATTCCCGCGCCGGAGCCGGCGCGTGGCGCTGGCGCTTGTCCTGCCGCGGATGGCCGCGCCCCGGCCGTTTCCCGTCTTTTCCGCCACGTTCCATGCCGGCCTTGAAGAACAGGCGGACTTTTTCCTTCTGCTCGGCGCTGAGCGAGTCATAGACGGCCAGGCAGCGCTCGCGCACGGCCTCATGCTGCTTCAGGCTCTCGCTCCTCAGCTCGTCCATGCGCTTGACCACGGCGCGCAGATCGGCGCCCGGCTGGTCGAGCAGCGTCCTGGTTTCCGCGTACTCCCGGCGGGAACGTTCGCGCATCGCGTCACGCTGCTCACGAACGAAGTCCCTGGTTTCCTTCCACAACGCTTCCTGTTGCGCGTCGAGCTTCAATTCGTCGCGCAGGCGGGCCAGACCGCGCAGATGGAACATCGGAGCCAGGGCATGCGCGTGAACGGCGTCCAGTCCCTTTCCAGGGTGATCTCCGCGCCGTGGCGCGGCAAGGCTGTCACCGGCGGCGAGGCCGAGCGACAGGGTGAGAACGGTAAGCAGCGCGGCGGCGAGCGCGCGCGGGGAAGCGAGTCGTTTCATGATGATCTCCTTTAAGGTTGCAATCAGCCGACCGGCGCCGGAACAGCGCCGTATCCGACGCGCTCATTCTCGGCGCGCTCC
>JAISNE010000395.1 GCA_031276375.1 Accumulibacter sp. | reverse complement strand
TGACTACTAGCAGAGCGGCGCCAGCCAGTGCTCGGCCTCGGCGACGCTCATGCCGGAACGGCCGGCCCAATCCTCCAACTGGTCGCGGCCGATCTTGCCGACGGCAAAGTAGCGCGCTTGCGGATGGGCGAGGTAGAAGCCGGATACCGAGGCGGCGGGGATCATGGCGAAGGATTCGGTCAGCGCCATGCCGGCGTTGCCCGGCGCGTCGAGCAGCCGGAACAGGCCCTCCTTGGCGGTATGGTCCGGGCAGGCCGGGTAGCCGGGCGCCGGGCGGATGCCGCGGTAACGCTCGCGGATCAGCGCCTCCTTGTCGAAACGCTCGCCGGCGGCGTAGCCCCAGTAGTCGACGCGCACCTCGCGGTGCAGCCATTCGGCGCAGGCTTCGGCGAGGCGGTCGGCCAGCGCCTTCAGCAGAATCGCGCGATAGTCGTCGTGCGCCGCCTCGAACTCGGCGAGCTTTTTCTCGATGCCGAGGCCGGCGGTGACGGCGAAGGCGCCGATCCAGTCGGGAGCGCCCCCCGCCTCGACCCTTTCCGCCACGAAGTCGGCCAGGCAGCAGCAGGGCTGGCCGGAAGGCCGCTCGCGCTGCTGGCGCAGATTGCGCCAGACCATCCGGGGCGCGCCGCGCCGCTCGTCGGCGTAGATCTCGATGTCGTCGCCGACCGCGTTGGCCGGGTAAAGGCCGAAAACGGCGTTAACGCTTAGCCAGCGTTCCCTGACCAGCGCGTCGAGCATGGCGCGTCCGTCGGCGAACACCGAGCGCGCCGTTTCGCCGACGACGGGATCGTCGAGAATTTTCGGGAAGCGTCCGGCGAGGTCCCAGGCCTGGAAAAACGGCCCCCAGTCGATGTACTCGGCAAGCCGGGCCAAGTCGACTTCGCGCAGTACGTGCAGGCCCGGCCGGGCGGGCGGAAACGGGCGGTAGCCGGGATCGGCGTTCCAGGCGAAACGCCGGGCGCGGGCCTCGGCCAGCGCGATCCGCCGGACGCCCGTCCTGCCGGCGTGCTGCTCGCGCAGGCGCTCGTGATCGGCCTGGATTTCCCGCTGGTAGCCGGTCGACTGGTCGGCCGAGAACAGGCGCGTGACGACGCCGACGGCGCGCGAGGCGTCCGGCACATGGACGACCGTGCCCGCCGCGTAGTGCGGCGCGATCTTGATCGCCGTGTGCGCGCGGCTGGTCGTCGCGCCGCCGATCAACAGCGGCAGGTCGAAATCCTGGCGCTGCATTTCGGCGGCGACGTGGCTCATTTCCTCCAGCGACGGCGTGATCAGGCCCGACAGCCCGATGGCCTGCGCGCCGTGCTCCCGGGCCGCGTGCAGGATTTTCTCGCAAGGCGCCATCACGCCGACATCGATGATTTCATAGCCGTTGCAGCCGAGCACCACGCCGACGATGTTCTTGCCGATGTCGTGCACATCGCCCTTGACCGTGGCCAGGACGATCTTGCCCTTGCTGGCCGCGCCGGTGCGCCGCTTTTCCTCCTCGATGAACGGAATCAGATGGGCGACGGCCTGCTTCATCACGCGCGCCGATTTGACCACTTGCGGCAGGAACATCCTGCCCGCGCCGAACAGGTCGCCGACGACGTTCATCCCGGCCATTAGCGGCCCCTCGATGACCGCGAGCGGCGGTTTGCCCGCCCGCGCCAGGGCGGCCCGGCATTCCTCGGTGTCGGCCACGACGAACTCGGCCACGCCCTTGATCAGCGCGTGCTCCAGGCGCTTGTCCACCGGCAGCGCGCGCCAGGCCAGGTCGGGGGGCGCCGCCCGGTTCCGGCCGGCCCTGAAGGTCTGCGCGAATTCGACGAGTTTCTCGCCGGCGTCCGGCGCGGTGTTGAGCACCACCGCTTCCACCCGCGCGCGCAGCGCCGGGTCGAGATCGTCGTAGACGCCGAGCATCCCGGCGTTGACGATGCCCATCGACAGGCCGGCCTTGACCGCGTGATAGAGAAAGACCGTGTGGATCGCCTCGCGCACCGGATCGTTGCCGCGGAAACTGAACGAGACATTGGACACGCCGCCGGAAATCAGCGCGCGCGGCAGATGCGCGCGGATCCAGCGGCAGGCTTCGATGAAATCGACGGCGTAATTGTCGTGCTCCTCGATGCCGGTGCCGATGGCCAGGATGGCGGGATCGAAAACGATGTCCTCGGCGAGGAAGCCGATCCCTTCCAGCAGTTTGTAGGCGCGCTCGCAAATCGCGATCTTGCGCTCGAAGCTGTCCGCCTGCCCCTGTTCGTCGAAGGCCATGACGACGACCGCCGCGCCGTAGCGGCGCGCCAGGCGCGCGCGCGCCAGGAATTCGGCCTCGCCCTCCTTCAGCGAGATCGAATTGACGATGCCCTTGCCCTGGACGCACTTCAGGCCCGCCTCGATCACCTCCCACTTCGACGAATCGAGCATCACCGGCACGCGCGAGATGTCCGGCTCGGTGGCGACGAGCTTCAGGAAGCGATCCATCGCGGCGACCGAATCGAGCATCGCCTCGTCCATGTTGATGTCGATCAGCTGCGCGCCGTTCTCCACCTGCTGGCGGGCGACCGCCAGCGCGTCGTCGAAGCGGCCCTCGAGGATCATCCGCGCGAAGGCGCGCGAGCCGGCGACATTGGTGCGCTCGCCGACGTTGACGAACAGCGACTCCGGCCCGATGTTGAACGCTTCCAGCCCGGAGAGGCGCAGCGCCGGCGCGATGACCGGAATCCGGCGCGGCGCGACGCCCTCGACCGCTTGGGCAATCGCCGCGATATGCGCGGGCGAAGTGCCGCAGCAGCCGCCGACGATGTTGACCAGGCCGTGCCGCGCCCAATCGACGATTTCCCCGGCGAGCATTGCCGGCGTTTCGTCATAGCCGTCCGGCGCGAGCGGATTGGGCAGGCCGGCGTTCGGATGGGCGGAAACGGGGCAATCGCAGACGCGCGCGAGCTCCTCCACGTAGGGGCGCAATTCCCTGGCGCCGAGCGCGCAGTTGAGGCCGAAGGAAAGGGGGCGGACATGGCGCAGCGAATTCCAGAACGCCTCCGCCGTCTGCCCCGACAAGGTGCGCCCGGAAGCGTCGGTGATCGTTCCCGAGATCATCACCGGCCAGCGCCGTCCGGCCCGGTCGAAGAAACGCTCGATGGCGAACAGCGCCGCCTTGGCGTTGAGCGTGTCGAAGATCGTTTCCACCAGCAGGAGATCGGCGCCGCCCTCGGTCAGGCCGTCGATCGCCTCCGTGTAGGCTTCGACCAGTTGGTCGAAACTCACGTTGCGGGCGGCGGGGTCGCCCACGTCCGGCGAGATCGAAGCCGAGCGCGAGGTCGGCCCGAGCACGCCGGCGACGAAACGCGGCTTGCCCGGATTCCGGGCGGTGAATTCGTCGCAGGCTTCGCGCGCCAGGCGCGCGCCGGCGAGGTTGAGTTCGCGCGCGAGCGATTCGAGCCGGTAATCCGCCTGCGACAGTGCGGTGGCGTTGAAAGTGCACGTCTCCACGATGTCCGCGCCGGCGGCCAGATAATCGGCGTGGATGTTGCGAATCAGCGCGGGCCGGGTGAGCAGCAGGAGATCGTTGTTGCCCTTCAGCTCGCGCGGATGCTCCCGGAAACGTTCGCCGCGATAATCGGCCTCCCGCAAGCCATGCCGCTGGATCATCGTCCCCATCGCGCCGTCCAGGATGAGCAGGCGTTCCCGCAACAGGGAAACGAGTTCGGCGCTACGGTCGGGCTGCATGGAATATCACCTCAAAGGTTTCGCTTCGGATCGGGCCGCGGCTGGAGTATCCACCCGCGATGGAAAGCCGCCGGCGCCGCGAAAAACGTCCGGCGGCGAACAGGCTCCGGAAAACACGTAAAACCGCTCGCCTGACGGCGGGCGCGGGACGGATGAATCTACGTGGCGAGCCGTCGATTGTCAAATAGTGCGCGGGAAAGGGCAAGCGCGCCTTGTCCCCTCGGCTTCCCTCACCTCCCGGTTGTCCGTTCCGGAGAGCGGCGCGAACAGCGCAATGCCGGGAATGTCCGGCAGGCCGGCGTGACGCCTGTCGTGCGTCTTCATACGGCAATTCCATTACATATAATCTGTATTTCCGGGCACGGTTCATTATCAAGCGCCCACAAAAAAAACACGAAGCGGGCGGGACGCCCGCGCTCCCGGGTTTTTCGCCAAAAGAGACAATGGAGCGCGGGCGTCCCGCCCGCAATGCGCGCCGTCATCTCCAGCCGATGATATTGCCTGTATTCCAATCGATTCAGACAATATCACGTGGAGTTGCCGCGCGGCTACAAAAAGGCCTGGGGTGGGCGCGTCACGGATACGGGAAAGCGGTGGGCGACGGAGACGAAGAGGTCGACCATGTCCGGGTCGAAGTGGGTGCCTCTTCCTTCCTGGATGATGGCGACGGCTTTCTCGTGAGAGAAAGCCTCTT
>JAISNE010000376.1 GCA_031276375.1 Accumulibacter sp. | reverse complement strand
CGGTGGCCGCGCGAGGCGGCGCGTTTCAGTTTCCTTCGCCGCGCATCGCCCGGCGGCGTTCGTGGTCGGTGAGATGACGCTTGCGGATGCGGATGCTCTTCGGGGTGATTTCCACCAGTTCGTCGTCGTCGATGAATTCGACGGCGGACTCCAGCGTGAGCCGGACCGGCGGCGTGAGGTTGATCGCTTCGTCCTTGCCGGAAGCGCGGATGTTGGTCAGTTGCTTGGTCTTGACCGGGTTGACCACCAGGTCGTTCTCGCGCGCGTGGATGCCGATGACCATGCCTTCGTACAGGCGGTCGTTGGGCGAAACGAACATGCGCCCGCGTTCCTGTAGTTTCCATAGCGCGTAGGCCACGGCCTCGCCCTGTTCGGCGGAAATGAGCACGCCGTTGCGCCGCCCCGGAATGTCGCCCTTGACCGGCGCGTAGTCGTCGAATACGTGGCTCATCAGTCCGGTGCCGCGCGTCAGGTTCATGAACTCGCCCTGGAAGCCGATCAGGCCGCGCGCCGGCACGCGGTATTCGAGACGCACCCGCCCGCGCCCGTCGGACGCCATGTCTTGCAGTTCGCCCTTGCGGTAGCCGACGGCTTCCATGACCGCGCCCTGGTGCGCTTCCTCGACGTCGAGGGTGAGTGCTTCGTAGGGTTCGCATGGCTCGCCGCCGAGGGTCTTGAAGATCACCCGCGGGCGCCCGACCGCGAGTTCGTAGCCTTCGCGGCGCATGGTTTCGAGCAGGATGGTGAGGTGCAGTTCGCCGCGCCCGGAGACGAGGAAGGAATCGGTGTCGTCCGTGTCCTCGACGCGCAGCGCCATGTTGGTCAGCAATTCCTTGCGCAGGCGCTCGCCGAGCTGGCGGCTGGTGACGAACTTGCCTTCGCTGCCGGCGTAGGGCGAATCGTTGACCATGAAGGTCATGTTCAGCGTCGGTTCGTCGATCTTGAGCATCGGCAGGGCTTCCGGCGCGTCCGGCTGGGTGATGGTGCAGCCGATCGACAGTTCTTCGATGCCGGTCACCAGCACGATGTCGCCGGCCACCGCTTCGTCCATTGGCGTGCGTTCGATGCCGCGAAAGCCGAAGACCTGGTTGACCTTGGCGCTTTTCGGCATGCCGTGCTCGAAATTGCCGGCGTCGTCGGGCTGGCCGTACATCACCGTCACTTGCTGCGCGGGTTTCAGCCGGCCGCGGCCGATGCGCCCGATGCCGATGCGGCCGACATACGAGGAGTAGTCGAGCGCGGCGATCTGCAATTGCAGCGCTCCGTCGACGTGGCTGGCCTCCGGCGCCGGAACGTGCTTGAGGATCGCTTCGAACATCGGGCGCATGTCGGCGCCGGGATGCTTGAGGTCGTCCGTCGCGCGGCCTTCGAGCGCCGAGGCGTAGATCACCGGGAAATCGAGCTGTTCGTCGGTCGCGCCGAGCTTGTCGAAGAGGTCGAAGGTATGGTCGACGACCCAGTCGGGACGCGCGCCGTCGCGGTCGATCTTGTTGACCACGACGATCGGTTTCAGCCCCAGCGCCAGGGCTTTCCGGGTCACGAAGCGCGTCTGCGGCATCGGCCCTTCGACCGCGTCGACCAGCAGCAGCACGCCGTCGACCATGCCCAGCACGCGCTCGACCTCGCCGCCGAAGTCCGCGTGTCCGGGCGTGTCGACGATGTTGATATGCACGCCCAGGTAGTCGACCGCCAGGTTCTTGGCCAGGATGGTGATGCCGCGCTCCTTTTCCAGATCGCTCGAATCCATGACGCGCTCGGCGATGTGCTGGTGGGCGGCGAAGGTGCCGGCCTGCTGCAGCAGCTTGTCGACGAGCGTGGTCTTGCCGTGGTCGACGTGGGCAATGATGGCGATGTTGCGGACGGGACGGGACATGAGGGGCGGCGGGTGAAAAAGGGGGCGATTCTATCACACGCGCCGCCGCCCGCCCACGCCGCGCGGCGATTCCGGATCGATCGATCGCGGATTCATTTTTCGCCGCGCCCGCCGCGGCGCGACTACTTTTTCCGGGATTGCTGATAGAATCGGCGCCGATTCCAATCGTTCAGCAGACTCGCAAGTCAGGGCAAGTCTCTGGCTTTTTTGTTTCCGAGGTTATGAGATGCCGGTTATTACACTGCCTGATGGTTCCCGGCGGGAGTTCGATCGTCCCGTCACGATTGCCGAGGTCGCCCAGTCCATCGGTTCCGGTCTGGCCAAGGCGGCCCTGGCCGGCAAGGTCGACGGCCAGCTCGCCGATACGAGCCGGGTCATCGAGACCGACGTTTCGCTGGCCATCGTCACCGACAAGGATCCCGAGGGCGTCGACATCATCCGCCACTCGACGGCCCATCTCCTGGCCCATGCGGTCAAGGCGCTGTTCCCCGAGGCGCAGGTGACCATCGGCCCGGTCATCGAAAACGGTTTCTACTACGATTTTGCCTTCAAGCGTCCGTTTACTCCGGAAGATCTGGCCGCCATCGAGCAGCGCATGACCGAGCTGGCGAAACAGGACATCCCGGTCACGCGCGAAGTCTGGAACCGGGACGAGGCGACGGCGTTCTTCAAGTCGATCGGCGAGCACTACAAGGCCGAACTGATCGCCGCGATTCCGCAAGGCGAAACGGTG
>JAISNE010000374.1 GCA_031276375.1 Accumulibacter sp. | reverse complement strand
CGAAGGCTTGCGCCCGGAAGCCGGACAGGCGCGCCTGTTCCGCATCGCCAACCAACTGCTCGGGCGGGGAATACCGGAGGATAAACAGTCCGCCATGGAATAATCCAACGGCATCCGATAATTTGTCATTTGGCCAAACCATCGCGATACGCCAAAAATGACGGCGGTACAGCGAAGCCCAGGACTCGCATGGCGGGCGGGACGCCCGCGCTCCCGGTCCGGATGACCGAAGACAGAGGGCAGCCAGTTACCGGCGCTACGCGCCGCAAATATTACTGTCTTCGGTTTTCTGTCCTCAGTCCTCCGACTTGCGCGCAACCCGGTATCGCTCCGGGCGATCCGCCTGCCGGGAGCCCGCGCCGCCGGAAGATTGTGGAAATCCGCATTTGAGTGTGATAATGACGCCCGCGCATCCGTACCGGGCGCGCGGGCCGGATGGCCCATTTCTTTTTTCTTAGGAGGTCGAACATGTTACAGAAAATCGCCAAGCCGATCGCGTGCGTTCTCGTGGCTTTATGGGCCGCGGCGGCCGGGGCACAGCAGTATCCCGACAAAGTCATCACCATGATCGTGCCGTTCGCCGCCGGCGGGCCTTCGGACACGATCGCCCGCATCCTCGCCCAGACCATGAGCGCCTCGCTCGGGCAGCAGATCATCATCGAGAACGTCGGCGGCGCCGGCGGGACGATCGGCGCGGCGCGCGCGGCCAAGTCCGACCCGGACGGCTACACGCTTTTTGTACACCACATCGGCCATTCGACCGCGCCGGCGCTCTACAGCAAGCTGACCTACGATCCGATCAAGGACTTCGAGCCGATCGGCATCATCAACGACGGCGCGTCGACCTTCGTTTCGCGCAACGACCTGTCCTTCAAGGACTTCAAGGAGTTCCTGGAATACGTCAAGACCAACAAGGACAAGGTCAACATGGCCAATGCCGGCGTCGGCTCGTCCTCGCACCTTTGCGACCTGCTGTTCCAGGATGCCCTCCAGACCAAGGTGACGCTGATCCCGTACAAGGGCACCGGCCCGGCGATGAACGACATGCTCGGCGGAACGGTGGACATCATGTGCGACCAATCGACCAACACGACGCCGCACATCAAGGCCGGGAAGATCAAGGTCTACGCGGTGACCCTGCCCAAGCGGATCGGCTCGATGCCCGACGTGCCGACGGCGGACGAGGCCGGTCTGCCGGGCTTCTCGATGTCCACCTGGCACGCGCTCTACGCGCCCAAGGGCACGCCGAAGCCGATCATCGAAACCCTGACCAAGGCGCTGCAAACCGCGTTGAAGGACGCCAACCTGAAGCAGCGCTACGCCGATCTCGGCGCCGAGGCGGTGCCGCAGGAAAGAGCGACACCCGAGGCGCTGGCCGCGCACCTGAAGTCGGAAATCGACCGCTGGGGCCCGATCATCAAGAAGGCGGGCGTCACCGTCAACTGATCCGGCGTTACCCGCGCTCCCCGCGCTACCCGGCCCGCGATCCTTTTCCCTCGCGCGCGGCCGGGCGCGCTTCAAGACCGGGCCGCGCCTTTTCCATCCACCGGGCGGAAAGGGCGGCCTCGTCGATCTGCGATAAGGAGAAGACCTTGGCGCCTTTCGTTCGCAATCCCAAGGAATTATGGATCGGGCTTATTTACGTCGCCATCGGATCGGCGGCGCTTTACCTTGGCCGGGATCTCGAAATGGGCCGGGCCGGAGAAATGGGGCCGGCCTATTTCCCGACCATCCTGAGCTGCCTGCTGATGGCGGTCGGCTTTGTTTCGCTCGCGCGTTCCTTCTTCAGGACCGGGACGCCGATCGGACGGTTCGCCATCCGGGGCATGCTCCTGATCATGCTGTCCATCGTCCTGTTCGGCGTACTCGTGCGCGGCGCGGGCCTGGCCCCGGCGCTGGTGGTGCTGGTGCTCGTCAGCTCCAGCGCCAGCGTCAAATTCCGCTGGAAAGGCGCGTTGCTCATGGCCGTGGGCATCACCATTTTCTGCGTCGTGGTATTCCTGAAGGGTCTCGGCATCCCGTTGCCGGTCTTCGGCCCGTGGCTTGGACTGTGACCGGCGCCTAACGGAGGAAACATGGATCTCATCACCAATCTCGGAATCGGGCTGGCCACGGCGGCCTCGCCGCTCAACCTGCTGTACTGCCTGATCGGCGTTTTCCTGGGCACGATGGTCGGCGTGCTGCCGGGCCTCGGGCCGACGGCGACCATCGCCATGCTGCTGCCGATCACCTTCGGCCTGCCCTCGGTCTCGGCGCTGATCATGCTGGCCGGCATCTACTACGGCTCCCAGTACGGCGGCTCGACGACATCGATCCTGGTCAACCTGCCGGGCGAGGCGGCCTCCGTGGTGACCGCGCTCGACGGCTACCAGATGGCCCGCCGGGGCCGCGCCGGAGTGGCGCTGGCGACATCGGCGATCGGCTCGTTCATCGCCGGAACGGTGGCCACGGTGCTGCTCGCGCTGTTCGCCCCGCCGATGGCGGCGCTGGCGCTGAAGTTCGGCCCGGCGGAATTCTTCTCGCTGATGGTGCTCGGCCTGCTGGCCTCGATGGTGCTGGCGCGGGGATCGCTGCTGCACGCCTTCGGCATGATCGTCCTGGGCCTGCTGCTGGGCATGATCGGCTCCGACGTGAATACCGGAGCGCAGCGCTTCACCTTCGATCACCCGCGGCTCGCCGACGGCATCGGCTTCGTCGTCGTGGCGATGGGCATGTTCGGCATCGCCGAAGTCGTGCGCAATCTCGAAAACGAAGCCGCCCGCTCGGTAACGATCGGTAAGATCACCAAGCTGATGCCCTCGCGCGAGGACTGGAAGCGCATGATGGGGCCCATCGCCCGCGGCACCGCGATCGGCTCCTTCCTCGGCATCCTGCCCGGCAGCGGCTCGATCCTCGGCTCCTTCGCCGCCTACGCGATCGAAAAGAAAGTGTCCAAGAACTCGGCCGAATTCGGCCAGGGCGCGATCGAAGGCGTGGCCGCGCCCGAGTCGGCGAACAACGCCGGCGCGCAAACCTCGTTCATCCCGATGCTGACCCTCGGCATTCCGGCCAACCCGGTGATGGCGCTGATGATCGGCGCGATGATTATCCAGGGCATCCAGCCGGGGCCGTCGGTGATTACCGACCAGCCCGCGCTGTTCTGGGGCATCATCGTCTCGATGTGGATCGGCAACCTGTTCCTGGTCATCCTCAACCTGCCGATGGTCGGCATGTGGGTCAAGCTGGTCAGCGTACCGTATCAATTCCTCTATCCGGCGATCCTGGTGTTCTGCTGCATCGGCGTATTCAGCCTGAACAACACCGAATTCGACGTCTTCATGATGGCCCTGTTCGGCGTGCTGGGCTACATCTTCGTCAAGCTCGACTGCGAACCGGCGCCGATGCTGCTGGCGTTCATCCTCGGTCCGCTGATGGAGGAATACATGCGCCGCGCCCTGCTGCTCTCGCGCGGCGACCCGATGGTCTTCCTGCAACGCCCGATCAGCGCCGCGCTGCTGGCGATCGGCGTGCTCGCGGTGATCGTGGCGAGCCTGCCGGCGCTGACGAAAAAACGCGAGGAAGCCTTCCAGGGCGACGATTGACGAAGCGCGGATTCAAACCCGGCCTTGAACGTGAAACCAAGGCCGGTTTGAACCTGGAAACCGCGGTTGGGCGCGCTCGGGCGCGCAACAGCCTAACCCGATGGGTAGGCCGATGAAAAAGAAAGAAACTTTGCCATCCGGTGGCTTCCATCAAAAAAACGAGCGGCCAACGGTGGTTTCTAGTAGTCAGTCACATTGATTTGACACAATCGTCGGGAAGAATTATCGGATGGCCCGAAGCGTTTCCCAGCCCGTCATTCCCGCCTGCGCGGGAATGACGGGTATTTTGACCGCCTCGTCTCAAAAAAAGCGAGAGGGGCGCGAAAGCATGGCCCGATACCAGATTGCGCTCAATAGGCCGTCAATACGCAAGTCCGACGCATCAAGATTTCATACCAAGTTGCCGCCAAACCATCGTGATACGCCAAAAATGACGGCGGTACAGCGAGCCTACGGCTCGCATGGCGGGCGGGATGTCCAGAGGACAGAGGACAGAGGACAGAGGACAGAGGACAGAGGACAGAAGACTGAAGACAGTAATATTCGCGGCGCGAAGCGCCGGTAACTGGCTGTCCTCTGTCCTCTGTCCCCCGAACCGGGCTTGCCGCTGGCCGCCGGTCGGGCTAGAGTCTCGGATTTGAATCATCATCAGGGGAAAAGTGTGTTTTCGATCATTCTGGCGGCCGGT
>JAISNE010000364.1 GCA_031276375.1 Accumulibacter sp. | reverse complement strand
CGGGCGTTGAGCGCGTTCAGCGCCGCCCCTTCGCGGTATTTCACCGCCGGCCCTCCCAGCGGCGAGTCCGGTGTGTACAGGACACGCGGCCGCTCGTGGAAGTCGGGATTCCACGCGGCGACCAGGTCTTTTTCGACGGTCGGAGTGGTGGCGGCGAGGCTGAGGTGGCGGTTCCAGGCCGGGTCGCGGGAAAGGCGATGCTTCCAGCGGTCGTGGAATGTTTCGGTTTCCCGATCGAGATCCGTCGTCGTTATTTCCTGACCGCCTTCCAGGCGCGCCAGCGAGGCGTTATGGCGGTGCAGCAGGGTGGCGAAAGGCGTCCAGATCACCCGGTAGCCGAGTTCCCTGAGCTTGAGACAAAGATCGACGTCCTGGTGCTGGAGTTTGAACTCCGGATCGAGGCCGGTGACTCGATGGAAGAGCGAAGCGCGAACCAGCAGACAGGCGCCGGTGACGGCGGAATATTCCTGGTCGACGAGGGTGCGGTGCATGTAACCTGGCGTGTCATGCGCCTCGCCGATGAATACGTGCATCGCCGTGCCGTATTCGCCAAGGCCGAGCACCGCGGCGGCGCTTTGCAGCTTCAGGCTGTCCGGGAAGAGCAGGCGCGCGCCGACGGCGCCGACTTCCGGCCGCTGTGCGTGGCTCATCATCGCGTCGAGCCAGTCGCCGTGCAGGAATTCGGTGTCGTTGTTGAGCAGCAGCAGGTATTCGCCCTTGGCCTCGCGCGCCGCGCGATTGTTCATCGCCGAAAAATCGAACGCGCCCGGCGCGCGCATGACGCGGATACGGCTCGATGCCTCGCGCAGTTTGTCGAAATATTCGATAACCCGCGGGTCGTCGCTGTCGTTGTCGACGATCAGCAGTTCCCAGTTCGGGTAATGGGTGTTCAAGAACAGGCTTTCGACACAGGGCGCGAGCAGGTCGAGCCGGTTGCGCGTCGGCACGATGATCGAAACCGTGGGCTTTCCCTCGTGGCGATAGATGACGCGCCGCGTCTCGCCGGCGACCAGGCCGCGTTCGATCGATGCCGGGATTTTCCGCCGCGCGAAATGCTTTTCCAGCGCTTTTATCGCACCCTCCTCGCCGGCGCGCGCGGGCGCGGCGCCGGGCAGGTGCGCGAGAATTTCCGGAATGTGGCCGATGGCATCGTCGCCCGAGGCGTCGATGGCGCGCAGCAGGAGATCGTAGGCTTCCGCGCCGGGGATCGCGGAAAATCCACCGGCGGACAGTAGCGCCCGTTTTGCGATGAAGAAGCCGCCGACATAATCGGTCGAACGCAGGAACTCCAGGTTGAGATCGGGCTTGAAACGCGGCGAATGGAATTGGCCGTTGGCGGCGGCGAGGTCGTCGTCGGTATAGATCAGCGCCCATCGCGGGCGGATGGCGATGTAGTCGCCCAGCGTCAGGAAGGCTTCCGGCGAAAAGCGCGTTCCGCACGGAAAAAAACCGAACCAGTCCGCGGGCGACGCGGCGAGATGCGCGTCGATACGCGCGCCGACTTCCTCCGGCGCGCATTGGATCCAGCGCACCGGGCTGTCCTCCATGACGAATTCCGGTTCGGGCGAGGCGCCTTGCGCGAAGATGCCGAGCCGCCAGCCGGCATGAGCCTGTTGCGCCAGACTGTCGATGCTGTCGGCCAGCCGGCTTTCCTGCCCAGGGTCGAGAGTCAGCACGATTTCAATCAGCGGCGGCTTGCGCCAGAGTTTTTCGACCCGTTCGCGGCGCAGCGCCTCGTTCAGCGGATCGTCCAGATGGCGCTCGCGCCAGCGCCAGTAATCGAGCGGCGAACCGGCCGTGACGGCGTTGCCGCCGTCAAGCGGGGGGTCGGGTAAAAGCGCCCCTTTTCCGCTTGAAATCGATGTCATCTCGTCGTCTCCGGACAATGATATCGTTTGTGCCATGTGATCTGGATGATATCAGGTGGAGTCGCCATGCCGTCGGCAACGGCTTGACCAGGCGCGGCGGCAATCCAGGCGGCGGCCGGGGTTTTGATGCCAAGTGGCGGCCAAACCATCGTGATGCGCCAAGAATGACGGCGATACGCGAAGCCCATGTCTCGCATGGCGGGCGGGACGCCCGCGCTCCAGTGGCGCGCGCCAAAATCCGGGAGCGCGGGCGTCCCGCCCGCTTCGTGGGACTTGCTTGGACGCGTCATCCCCCGGTCAGGGATCGGGGATCGGAGGATTCTTGCGGCGGCAAAGCCGCCGGTAACTTTTACTGACTCCTGACTCCTGACCGCTTGACAAATCCCGCGGTTGTTGGCAAAATTGCCAACATGAAAGCGGAGATACTCCTGCGCGAACGGACGCAACTGGCAGACACCCTGTTCTATCAGGCCGTCATCTGGCGCGTTCCATCGCCTGTCCCCTCATCGGCGCACGACTTCAAATACAGCCTCGCGCTAATCGCCGATGGCGTTCGCGTCATCGGATTCGACAATGAGCGTGGCAAGGGCGATCACAGGCACCGGGGCAAGGACGAGTTTCCGTATGAATTTATTTCCATCGAGCAACTGGTGGATGATTTTCTTGAGGAGGTGGCAAAATGGTGCGACGCACATTGACAATCACGATGGCCGGGGACATGCGGGCGCGGCTCAAACAGCACATCCAGGCCGCCATTGCGTCTGGCGAGTATCAAGGCGAGTACCTGGATTTTGCAACGCCCGGCCTCTTTTTTTCCAAACTCACGGCAAACCGCTGGGCGCTGGCGCATGCCCTGCAAGGGCACGGCGAGACAGGCGTCCGGGAACTGGCGCGCCGTGTCGGGCGCGACGTAAAGCGCGTTCATGAGGACACGGCGGCCCTGGTGGAACTGGGGCTGATCGAGAAAACAGAGGACGGGAGATTGCTTTGTCCCTATGCCGATATTCACGTCGATTTGCACCTGAGAGAGGCCGCGTAGGGGGCGGACAGGGGAAACTGTCAAGACCCGCCTGATCATAAACCGGCACAAATCGGATGCCATCAGGTTTTTTGAGCATCCATTCTTCGATGGCTTGCACGGGAGTACGGTGCTCCAAGGCACGTTGAGGGATGTGGTGGTTGTAAGCCGCCAGATAGCGCTTGAGAGTGGTTTCCAGTTCCTTTGCGGAGGCGAAGCGGGTTTGCTGTAGAATTTCCTGGATGCGACCATTCATGCGTTCGACCATGCCATTGGTTTGAGGATGGCGCGGCGGAATCAGGCGATGTCCGATCTTGCTCCGGGCGCATGCCCGGTCGAAGGGATGCTCGCCGCTGGCTTTCTTGTCGGGTTTGAGGAAACGATCGGTGAA
>JAISNE010000343.1 GCA_031276375.1 Accumulibacter sp. | reverse complement strand
CCGTTTCGAGATGCCCGGCGAGTCCGGCGAGAAAGCCGCGCAGCATGCGGCTGTCCGGATCGTAGATCGCGCATTCGAGCGCCGAGGCGGGTTTGCCCGGCAGCCACGGGGGATTGCAGACGATCAGCGGCGCGCGGCCCGGCGGGAACAGATCGGCCTTGAGGATTTCGACCGAGCCGCCCAGCCCCAGCCTTTCCACGTTGTCGCGGGCGCAGGCCAGCGCGCGCTCGTCCACATCGGTCGCCACGATGCGCCGTATCCCGCGCCGGGCGAGAAGCGCGGCCAGGACGCCGGTGCCGGCGCCGATGTCGAAGGCCAGACCGCCGCTCACCGCCGCCGCGGGCAGCGGAACTTCGCCGGCCAGGGCCACGTATTCGCCGCGCATCGGCGAGAACACGCCGTAATGCGGATGAATGCGGCCTCCCAGCGCCGGGATGGGCACCCCCTTCCGGCGCCATTCGTATGCGCCGATCAGGCCGAGCAGTTCGCGCAGCGGGATGGCCTGCGCTTCGCCGCTGGGGCCGAGCGCCTGCGCGCAGGCGTCGCGCACGTCGGGCGCCCGCCGCAAGGGGATGAGGTGCCCGGCGTCGAATGGAATCAGCAGCCGGCCGAGGATGCGCGCCCGCTGCGCCTGGAGCATGCGTTTGCGGTGGAAGGCTTCCGGGAACGCCGCGGAGGATCGGTCGTCGGCGCGCGCCTTCCGGTCGATACGCCGTCCCATCGCCTGCAACAGTTGCCTGGCGTTCTGGAAGTCGCCGCGCCAGAGCAGCGCCGCGCCTTCACAGGCCAGGCGGTAGGCGGCGTCCGCCGTCAGCGTGTCGCCGACGGCGAGCACGCGGCGCGGCGCCGGAACGCCTGCCGGCGAACACCAGCGCATGGCGCGCGCGATTCCCGCTTCCCGCCATTCGATCATCGACGGGGAAGCCTTCGCCGTCACGGCGTTTCCGCCGAATCCTGATTCTGCTGCAACGCCTTTTTCAGGAACTGGAAGTATTCATGGTCGTCCATCAATATGTGCTGCACCACGTTGTTCCACTCGATGAACAGCATCACTTCGTCTATCGACACTTCCCGCGCCAGGGCCAGACGGTGCAGATTCTTCATCTGATTGTGCAGCGCCTGGTGTTGCTTTCGATGCGCTTCGAACTCCGGCTCCGGATAGCCAAAACGCGACAGCATGGATTCCTCGTACTGGAAATGCGAGACCGCCTCGCTGATGAACCTGGCGAAGATTTCCGGAAGCTCCGCGAGCGAAATGTCGCCATTCTCGATGGCCAGGATGGATGAATTGCAGAACGTGAAAATCGCCTTGTGCTGCCGGTCGATGGTCTCTTCGCCGCATTCGTAGGCGGGCCGCCACAAAAGAGGCTCCACGTGGTGGTCGTCGCGCCGGTTGGCGGCCAGATGATCGTCCTGGCGATCATCCTTCGCCACCGCCGTATCCACGGCGCCCCGCGCAAAATAGACCTTGGTGCGCCCCTGGCTCTTGGCGACGTACATGGCGTCATCGGCGCTCTTCAGCAGCGAATCCCCGTCGCCGCCATGATCCGGATAGATGGCAATGCCGATACTGCAATCGATGCTGACGGTGACATCGCAGGTCAGATCGAAAGGCGAACAGAGCGCCCGGCGTATTTTTTTCGCCACTTTCGCGGCATCCCTGGCTTCTTCGATCACCGGCAGGATGGCGACGAATTCATCCCCGCCCAAACGCGCCAGGGTATCGGACTCGCGCAGGCTTTTCTGCATCCTTTCGGCAACCGCGCTCAACAGCATGTCTCCGATCGAATGGCCGTACTTGTCATTGACCGGCTTGAAACGGTCGAGGTCGATCATCAGCAGTCCGAACTTCGCGTTTTTCCGGCGCGCCTGGATGATCGCCATGTGAATCCGGTCGTGGAACAAACGCCGGTTGGGCAACTGGGTCAACGGATCGTAGTTGGCCAGGCGCGAGATCTCCGCCATGGCCCGCGAGCGTTCGGTCATATCCGTCGCCACGCAGCAACACATGACGTTGCCGTGATCGTCGAAAAACACGGTGATCGACGACAACACGGTCAACCGGGTGCCGTCCTTGCGGATGTAGGTCCATTCGCGCTCATCGACCTGGCCCGTGGCCAGCGCCTTGGCAATCAGCGTATAAGTGTCCGCCACCACCGGAAGGCACAGTTCCTCGGTCAACTCCTCCGCCCGTTTGCGCACTTCGTCGGGATCGTGGAAAAGCATCGGCGTCTGCTTGCCAACCACCTCGTCGGCGGAATAGCCGAGCATCGCTTCCGCTCCCTGACTGAACAAGGTAATGCAGCCCCGGCTGTCGGCGACGACGACGGACTGGTGCAGCGCCCTCAGAATGGACGCGCTGATCTGCTCCTGCTGGCGCAGTTCCCGCTCGCTGCGTTCGCGCGCATCCATGCTCTCTTCGAGCAGTTGCAAGGCGAAACTGATCTGCGCGCATTCATCGCCGCGCGGAATCGAACGAACTTGCGACGCATCGTGAAAATACCTTTCCAGGAGATATTCGAGGCGTTGGGCGATGCTCCGCAAGGAACCGAGACGGATGACGAACACCGTTGCCGCCAGCACCGTCAGCACCAGAAGCAGACCGATGCCCACGAGGGCATAACGCCCCGTCTCAAGACTCTTGTCGAGATTTTCGGCGAAGACGAGCGCGAGCACAATCAGCGTACCCACGGTCGTCGCCACGAGAACCTGTAGGGACAACCCCGGTAAAATTGTATTTTTCATCAAAGAAACAAATAGATAATTTGTATCCGATGTTCTGGGCCATTTATTATCGCTCAATTCGCCGCTCACGGAAAAACGAGCACTCTTGAATCCGAAAACCTTGTATGGCAGTCGTTCGGGGGGCGTAAATTTCTCCCACGTCAGGAACATGTCAAGGTTTACCGGCCAGCCATTGCTGGCGTTCCACCGCGCTGCCGGCGGACAACGCGGGCCGGGCAAACCGCGGGCGCGGCCTGGCCCGCGTGGTATGGCAGCTACGCTATCCGCCTTCCCGTCCGAGCGGATCCTGCCGGTAAAAGCGGCTGAACAGCGCGTACAGCGCCGGATACTCCCGGTACAGGATGTCCGGGGTTTCGAAAAAGGTTTCGCTGAGCACGGCGAAAAATTCGCCCGGATTTTCCGACGCATAGGGGTCTATCGCCAGCGCCTGGGCAATGGATTCTTC
>JAISNE010000313.1 GCA_031276375.1 Accumulibacter sp. | reverse complement strand
ACTGCCTGTTGAGCGCAACCCGGTATCAGGCCATGCTTTCATGCACCACCCTCGTTTTTTAAGACGAGGCGGTCAAAATACCCGTCATTCCCGCGCAGGCGGGAATCCAGTATTCCGCGTCTTTTCTGGATTCTAAGCCTGCGCGGGAATGACGGACGCGGGGGACGGTTGGCGATGGCGGATTCCATCGATTCGCATTGCTGGTGATAAACCAGGGGATGAATTCCGTAGCGACGGGGGATACAAAATTGCAGTCAAACCATCGTGATGCGAAAAAAATGACTGAAATCTTGACACGTCAGACTGGAATATTGACTGCCTATTGAGCGCAACTTTGTATCACCCGATGGGTGAGCCGATGAAAAAAGAAGGAAACTTTGCCATCCGGTGGCTTCCATCAAAAAAACGAGTGGTCAACCGCGGTTTCTAGGTTAATATTCAGCTTCATTCACCGCCGGATTGGCACGTCATCGTGGCCCGGCGGTTTTGTTTTCCGGTAGACGACGACAACGATGAACAGGACACCACTCACCATTGAAGGGGCCGAAAAACTTCGCGCCGAACTGCAGCACATGAAATCGGTCGAGCGTCCGGCGGTCATCGCCGCGATCGCCGAGGCGCGTTCCCACGGCGATCTCTCCGAGAACGCCGAGTACGACGCGGCCAAGGAACGCCAGGCCTTCATCGAAGGGCGAATCAAGGAAGTCGAGCTCAAGCTGGCGAACGCGCAGATCATCGATCCTGGCTTGCTGGACGCCGACGGCCGCTGCGTCTTCGGGGCAACGGTGGATCTGGAGGACCAGGACTCGGGCAACACGGTGACTTACCAGATCGTCGGGGAAGACGAGGCCGACATCAAGGCGGGGAAAATTTCCGTCAATTCGCCGATCGCCCGCGCCTTGATCGGCAAGTACGCCGGTGATGTGGCGCAAGTCCAGGCGCCGGGCGGCATCCGGGAGTACGAGGTGCTGGACGTCCGTTACGAGTGATAGCAAGTTGCCGCCCAACCATCGTGATACGCCAAAAATGACGGCGGTACGCGAGAGCGCGGCTCGCATGGCGGGCGTGACGCCCGCGCGCCACTCTCTCGCGCCAAAATCCGGGAGCGCGGGCGTCCCGCCCGCTTCGCGGGACTTATACAAAGTTGTAATCAAACCCTCGCGATACGCCAAAAACGACCGGAATCCCGATACGTCGGACTTGCGTATCGACGGCCTATCGATTGCAACCTGGCATGAAACAGGCGCCGCGTCATTCTCCCAGGGGGGCCGCCGTCATCCATGTTCCATCTGGAAGCTGCGCTTGCTGCGCCGCAAAACGGCCTTGCGGCGGGGCCGGGAACGGGCTTTCGCCGCCGCGCCGTCGGGGGCGGGGCGCCAGACCACCAGCAGCTTGCCGATATGCTGCACCGGGGCGGCGCCGAGCCGCTCGCAGATCTCGTCCATCAGGCGCTCGCGCTCTTCCCTGTCGTCGTTGTAAACCCGGATCTTGACCAATTCATGGCTGTCGAGACAAACGCCGATTTCCTTGACGACCGGCTCGGTCAATCCGTTCTGGCCGATCGCCGCGACAGGCTTCAGGGGGTACGCCCTGGAACGCAGGGAACGCCGTTGGCCGGTGGTGATTTCAAGCATCCGCGAACCTTTCGAAAGGCGCATTCTACAGGGGACTGGCATGGGCTGTCAGGAGCACTGGCTGTCAGGATGGGGAAGAAGATGATTTTCCCGCTTACCGGGTTTCCGCGTCCCACCCTGCGCGCCCTGCCTCTCGTTCGAGCGGCGCGATGAAACGGACCAGGACGAGCAAGGCGTGGATGCGCGAGCACGTGACCGACCCTTACGTGCAGCGGGCCGCGGCGGAGGGGTATCGGTCGCGCGCCGCGTACAAGCTCATCGAGATCGATGACCGCGATCGCCTGATTCGTTCCGGCGACACGGTCATCGATCTGGGCGCGGCGCCCGGCGGCTGGTCGCAAGTGGTGGCGCGGCGGATGAAGGGAAACGGCCGCGCGCTGGCGCTCGATCTCCTGGAAATGGACGACGTGCGCGGCGTCCATTTCATTCGGGGCGATTTCCGGGAAGAGCATGTGCAAGGTCAATTGGAAAACTGGTTGGCCGACGAGCGCGCCGGACTGGTGCTTTCCGACATGGCGCCCAACATCTCCGGAGTGCCGCTGTCCGATCAGGCGCGGATCATGCATCTGGCCGGGCTTGGACTGGATTTTTGCCGCCGCTGGCTGAAACCGGAGGGGACGTTTCTGGTCAAAGTATTCCAGGGATATGGTTACGACGATTTCGCGCGCGAGATGAAATCGGTTTTCCAGCGCGTGCTGGCGCGCAAGCCGGAAGCGTCGCGCGATCGCAGCGCGGAAGTCTATCTGCTCGGGAGAGGGTTGAAGCAGGAGTTGAAACAGGATTTGCCGCCGGAAGCGCGGAATGGTTCAGGACGGCGGCTTGAAATCGGTTAGAATATTTTCCTGGTTGTATTATTCTTTCACGCTTATACCGGGAGCAGCGAGAGTGAGGTACGGCATTGAATAACATGTTCAAGAATCTGGCGGTCTGGCTGATGATCGGCCTGGTGCTGATGACCGTTTTCAATCAGTTCAATTCCCGGCAGATCACCCAGTCCTCGGTGCAATATTCCCAGTTCATGGAGGAAGTCGGGCGCGGTTCGATCGCCGAGGTCATCATCGAAGGGCGGGTGCTCACGGCAACGACGAACGACGGCCGGAAATTCACGACGTATGCCCCGCTGAACGACATATGGATGGTGTCCGACCTGCTGAAGAACGGCGTCAAGGTCGAAGCCAAGCCGGAAGACAAATCCTTCCTGATGGACATCTTCATCAGTTGGTTCCCGATGCTGCTGCTGATCGGCGTGTGGGTATTCTTCATGCGCCAGATGCAGGGCGGCGGCAAGGGCGGCGCCTTCTCGTTCGGCAAGAGCAAGGCCCGCCTGCTCGACGAATCGACCAACAACATCACCTTCGCCGACGTCGCCGGATGCGACGAAGCCAAGGAAGAAGTCGCCGAACTCGTCGACTTCCTGCGCGATCCGTCCAAGTTCCAGAAGCTCGGCGGGCGCATTCCCAAGGGCGTGCTGCTGGTGGGCAACCCCGGCACCGGCAAGACGCTGCTGGCCAAAGCCATCGCCGGCGAGGCGAAAGTGCCGTTCTTCTCGATCTCCGGCTCCGATTTCGTCGAAATGTTCGTCGGCGTCGGTGCGGCGCGTGTGCGCGACATGTTCGAGAACGCCAAGAAGCACTCGCCGTGCATCATCTTCATCGACGAGCTTGACGCCGTTGGCCGGCAGCGCGGCGCGGGCCTGGGCGGCGGCAACGACGAGCGCGAGCAGACCCTGAACCAGATGCTGGTCGAGATGGACGGCTTCGAAGCGAGTTCCGGAGTGATCGTCATCGCCGCCACCAACCGGCCCGACGTGCTCGACCCGGCGCTGATGCGTCCGGGCCGCTTCGACCGTCAGGTGGTGGTGCCGCTGCCCGACATCCGCGGCCGCGAACAGATTCTCAACGTGCATATGCGCAAGGTGCCGTTGGCGCCGGACGTCAAGGCCGACATCATCGCGCGCGGCACGCCGGGATTTTCCGGCGCCGATCTCGCCAACCTGGTGAACGAAGCCGCGCTGTTCGCCGCGCGCGGCAACAAGCGGCTCGTCGACATGGAGGATTTCGAAAAAGCCAAGGACAAGATCATGATGGGCGCCGAACGGCGCAGCATGGTCATGAACGAGGAAGAAAAACGCAACACGGCGTACCACGAATCCGGGCACACGGTGGTCGCCAAGCTGGTGCCGAAATCCGACCCAGTGCACAAGGTCACCATCATCCCGCGCGGCCGCGCGCTGGGCCTGACCATGCAGTTGCCGGAAGAGGACCGTTACGCCTACGACCGCGTCTACCTCCTGAGCCGCATCGCCGTGCTTTTCGGCGGACGGATCGCCGAAGAATTGTTCATGGACCAGATGACCACCGGCGCTTCGAACGATTTCGAGCGGGCGACGCAGATGGCGCGCGACATGGTGACCCGCTACGGCATGTCCGACGTGCTCGGGCCGATGGTGTACGGCGAGAACGAAGGCGAGGTTTTTCTCGGGCGCTCGGTGACGACGCACAAGAATGTGTCGGAAGCGACGATGCAAAAAGTCGACGCCGAGATCCGGCGCGTCATCGACCAGCAATACGCGCTGGCCAGGAAGCTGCTCGAAGAAAACCGCGACAAGGTCGAAGCGATGACCAAGGCCTTGCTCGAATGGGAAACCCTCGATACCGACCAGATCGACGACATCATGGCCGGCAAGCCCCC
>JAISNE010000239.1 GCA_031276375.1 Accumulibacter sp. | reverse complement strand
CGCGAGCAGCGCGAGCAGTTCGCCGCGGAACGCGGGCCACAGGAGCGAATGCGCCGAGAAGTTGATGGCCAGGCCCGGCAGATCGGGTTGCGCGTCGAGCGCGTCAAGCCCCTGGGTGATCGCGGCCAGGTCGAGCCGGCCGGTAAGCTGCAAGCGTTCGGCCTGCGGCATGAAACGGCCCGCCGGCAGCCACTCGCCGTCGGCGTCGAACTTCAGGCGCAGCGGGCATTCTTCATGCAGCCGGGCGCCGTCGAGGCGCACTACCGGAAAGGCGCCCAGACGGGTCCAGCCGCGATCGAGCGCGCGGATGATTTGTTCGGACCAGTCCCGCGCCGTGGACGGCGTACCGCCGGCGTGCTGGATATCGATCAGGCGCAACGCGTCGCGCCCTTCGCTTTCGCAGGCGGCGAGCGCCGCGTCGACTTGCGCCAGGATCAGCGCCGGGGCGGTTCCGTAGGCGAAGCCGCCGCCGACGATCCAGGTGGCGATGTGCCCCGACGAGGATTCGTGGAACGCCGCGGCTTCCTGCGTCAATTGCCGCAGCAGCGCTTCTCCGATGGCTTGCGGCGATGCGCCGGCGGGAATCAGCAAGGCGAAATCGGCGCCGTTGAGCCGGGCGCCCAGCGTTTCCGGATGCTGCTCGGCGAATTCGCGCAGGACGCCGCCGAAACGCCGCAAAAGCTCGTCGGTCGCTTCGCGGCCGAGCGAGCGGTTGAGTTCCGCGAGCCGGGCGATGCGGATGATGAACAGCGTGCCGCCCGCCGAATCCTCGTTCTGCGCGGCGTCGTGCAGGTGCGCCAGGAAATGGGCGCGGTTGGCCAGCCCCGTCAGGGCGTCGAAGTTCGCTTCGCGGCGCACCGCTTCGAGCCGCGCGGCTTCTTCCTCGAACATCACCTTGAGCCGGCTGACCGTTCCGTTCATGGCGATGGCGAGCTGGCGGAGTTCGGGGACGTCCGGTTCGCCGATCGTGGTGAAGCGGCGCTCGGAGATGGCCCTGGCCTGCTCGACCACGGCGGCCAGCGGCGCTTTCAGCCGGAACAGGATCAGGGAGCCCAGGCAGCCGCCGATGAGGCAGGCGATGGCCAGCGCGCCGAATATTTGCAGCGCTCCGTGCCACAGCGCCCGGTAGGCGAAGCGGCTGTGGCTGACCAGCGTGATCGTGCCAAACTGTTTCCAGCCGTCGCTGATCTGCGCGCTGCCGGGCACGGCGCGCAAGGGCAGATATTTGATGAACCAGGCCGGCACGCCGGATTCCCCGGCTTCCGCCCGCCGTTCCACCAGGGTGCGGCCCGACGGGTCGTCGACGCGGATCAGTTCGTAATGGCCGCTGTCGAACAGCGCGCTGACCGCGATCTCGATGGAAACCTCGTCGACGCTTTGCTGGGTGAGCGCCAACGCCAGCACCGTCACGTTGTCGATATTCTTTTGCGACAGTTGCGTTTCCAGATAGCCGCGCGCGCTGAGCAGCGAGGCGAGAAGGCTGCCGCCCAGGGCAAGCAGCATGCTGGTGATTACGGCAAGCCAAAGCTGGCGATACATGGACATGGTTGTCTCCCTCGGAATCGTGTCATTCGTAACCCTCGGCGAGGACGCGCCGCCACGCGTCCTCCCAACGTGACAGGCGGCCGATGCCGGCCGCCGCTTTCATCGCATCCTTGCCGGAAACGCCGGCAAATATCCCGTCGCTGTTGAAACTGAAAACCGGCCGCAGGTCGGGCCGCCGCGAGGCCGGCAGGATCGTGCCGTTGAGATTGTCCAGCACCAGCGGCTCGGCGCTCGGCGTCGCGTAGTAGGCGAGCACCATGTGCGCTATCCAGACCGGCCCCGCCCGCCCCTCGACGCGGGCCTTGGCGTAAACCAGGCGCAGCTTGCCGCTGGCCATGCCCGTCATGCGCAGCGAGACATATTTGATGATGGCGAAATCCTCGCAATCGCCGCGGCCCCTGCCGATCGTTTCCAGCGGCGTGGCCCAGTAGTCGCTCTGTCCCCAGATGGTGATGTCGTCTTCGTAGGCGATGCGCTCATTGATGAAATCGTTGATGCGCGTGAGTCTGGCCTGTTCCTTCAGCGCGCCGGCCGAGGCGATCACGGCCAGCCAGTCATCGAGCAGCAATATCCGGGACGAATCGAAACGGGCGGCCAATTGCTCCTGCAACACTTGCCCCCGCAACAGACCGGGGTCGCTCCGGACCAGGGCGGCCGGCGCGCTCAACGCCAGACACGCCGCGAACGACGCCAGCAGGCCAGGCCAGGACGCCAGGCGTCCGCCCAGGCCGGAACGATTGAGCGGCGATGCGCGGATCGTTTTGCCGTGGCGTATACACAAATTAATGTATTCGATTAAAAAAACCATGCAAATAACTATTTACAAAGGTTATTTGGCCGATATAATCCATTGGGTGCTCGTTTCCGGCAGCTTGTCTTGAAACGATGAATCAACCGAGTATATTGCGCAAGGGGAAAAACATGCAAAATTCGAGAGTGGTAAGTACGTTGGCGATACTGTCGGCGCTACTCTTCGGAATGGCCGGGGCGCGGGCACAGAGCGCGGCCGCGCCGCCGCCGGCGACGCTGAAGGAGGCGGTCCAGACGGCGGTGCTCAAGAATCCGGAAGTCCAGGCGCGCTGGCATGCGTTCAGCGAGGCCGAGCAGGAGATCGACGTCGCGCGGGGCGGATTTTTCCCCAAGCTCGATCTTTCGGCGGGCGCCGGGCGCATCAAGACCGAGCAGAAACGCGTCGGCATCGATAGTTCCTATCACGGCAACGAAGGCACGGTCTCGCTCCAGCAGATGATTTTCGACGGCTTTGCCACTTCCAGCGAGGTCAAGCGCCTCGGCAAGGCCAAACTGGTGCGTTACTTCGAGTTGCTGGACGCCTCCGAAAACATCGCGCTCGAAGCCGCGCGCGCCTATTTCGACGTGCTTCGCTACCGCGAACAAGTCAAGCTGGCCGAGGACAATTACGTCCAGCACTATGC
>JAISNE010000175.1 GCA_031276375.1 Accumulibacter sp. | reverse complement strand
GAAGCCCAGTCGAGAATGTTCTTGAGGGCCGGAGCGAGCGAATAGTTGTACTCGGTACTGGCCAGCACCAGCGCGTCGGCGGCGCCGATCTGCGCCAGCACGCGGGCCACCGGCGCCGGCTTCACGGCGATGTCCTGATTGAAGAAAGGAACATCGGTGAGATCGGCGATCTCCAGACTAGCGTTATCCGGAAGACGGGCCTGCGCCGCGCGCAACAGTCCGCGAGTGGTAGACGCCTTGCGCAGGCGGCCCGCGATGCCAAGCAACTTGAATGAAGCCATGGAAACCTCCTGGTCGGTGAGTTCGGGGGAAGAACGGTATGAAAAAGGAACTGGCATGGTACCACTGCCGCCATGCCTCCGGACAACACCGGATATTCTGCCACACCCCGCGCCGACATCCCGCTGTTTCGCGGCGCGGCGCGGAACATTTCCACGGAGCCGTCCGTCTCGCGCCGGCCGATCCGGGTTATAGTCAGCGCTTTTTCTTTCACCGTTTTCGCCGTCATGAAAAACACGTGTGGCAAAGTGGCGCCGGACGCGGTGCCGGCGGTTCGTGCCGTGTCCGGGTCGGGGCCTGTTTTCGGGGTGCTCGGCGCCATCAGTTTCTCGCATTTCCTGAACGATACGATCCAGTCGCTGATTCTGGCCAGTTATCCGCTGTTCAAGGCTTCGCTCGGTCTCTCCTTTGTCCAGATCGGGCTGATCACGCTGGTATTCCAATGCGTTTCGTCGCTGTTGCAGCCGCTCGTCGGCTATTACACGGACCGGCGGCCCAAGCCGTTTTCGCTGGCCTTGGGCATGGGTTGCACGCTGACCGGGCTGCTGACCCTTTCGCTGGCCAATCGTTTCCCGTTGGTTTTGCTGGCGGCCGCGCTGATCGGTTCCGGGTCGGCGGTGTTTCATCCGGAATCGGCGCGCGTCGCGCGCATGGCTTCGGGAGGACGCTTCGGGCTGGCGCAGTCGATTTTCCAGATCGGCGGCAACACCGGCTCGGCGATGGGGCCGCTGCTCGCCGCGTGGATCATCCTGCCCTACGGACAGCGCAGCATCGCCTTGTTTTCGCTGATCGCGCTGCTGGCCATGGTCGTGCTGATCGGCGTTGGCCGCTGGTACGGGCAGCGCCTGCGGCAGCCGGCGCGGACGGCGGCCGCGGCGCGGCAGTCCTTGCCCAGGGCCAAGGTGGCGCGCACGATGGGCGTGCTGCTGGCGCTGATGTTCTCGAAGGATTTCTATCTCGCCAGCATCAACAGTTACTTCATCTTTTTCCTGATGCATCAATACGGCTTCGAAACGCAAACGGCGCAATACCATCTTTTCTATTTTCTGGCCTCGGTCGCCGCCGGCGTCCTGGTCGGCGGCCCGATCGGCGACCGCATCGGGCGCAGGCGGGTCATCTGGTTTTCCATTCTCGGCGCCGCCCCGTTCGCCATGGCGCTGCCCTACGCCGGTCCCGGCCTGTCGGTTCCGCTGACCATGCTCATCGGCTTCACGCTGGCGTCCGCGACTCCCGCCATCCTGGTGTATGGGCAGGAGTTGTTCCCCGCCCGGATCGGCATGGTCTCCGGCCTCTTTTTCGGCCTGAGCTTCGGTTTGGGCGGCATCGGCGCGGCGGTGCTCGGAAAGGTCGCCGACACGTGGGGCATCGTCGCGTTGTACGAGTTGTGCGCCTTTTTGCCGCTCATCGGACTGCTCGCCTATTTTTTGCCGGACCTCCGTTCGCCGGCGCCGGGCGCGCCGGATACGGCGAAAGCCGGCGGATAACGGGTTTTTTCACTTCCCGACAAGGATCGATTTCATGCCTTATCTCATTCTGGTCACCCTGCTCTGGGCATTTTCCTTCAGCCTGATTGGCGAATACATCGCCGGTCAGGTCGACAGCGACTTCGCCGTCCTCCTGCGCGTCGTCATCGCCGCCGCCGTATTCGTTCCCTTCACCCGCTGGCGCAAGCTGCCCTGGCGGCTGGTCGGCGGCCTGTGGCTGGCCGGCGCGCTGCAATTCGGCGTCACTTACCTCGCCCTGTACCGCAGCTTCGCCGTGCTCACCGTGCCGGAAGTCCTGCTGTTTACCGTGCTCACGCCGATCTACATCACGCTGCTCGACGACAGTCTGGCCCGGCGTTTCAACCCGTGGTCGCTGGTCGCCGCCGCGGTGGCGGTCGGCGGCGGCGTCATCATCCGCTTCCACCGGATCGAGGGCGAATACCTGATCGGCTTTTTGCTGCTGCAACTGGCCAACGCGACTTTCGCCGCCGGTCAGGTGCTGTGCCGCCGGCTGCTCGCCAAATATCCGACGGACGTGCCGCTGCATTGCTTTTTCGGCCATTTCTTCCTCGGGGCGATGGCGCTCGCGATCCCCTCCTTCCTGCTCTTCGGCGATCCCGCCAGACTGCCGCAAACCGCCATGCAGTGGGGTGTGCTGACGTACATGGGCCTGTTCGCCACGGCGCTCGGCATGTACTGGTGGGTCAAGGGCAGCACGCGGGTCGATGCCGGCACGCTGGCCATCATGAACGAACTGCACGTCCCGGCGGGCCTGATCGTCAACCTGCTGTTCTGGAACCGTGGCGCCAACCCGCGCACGCTGCTCCTGGGCGGCGCGGTGATCCTGTTCTCGCTGTGGGTCAACCGCCTGGGACGCCGGCTCGGCGGCCCGCGGGCAAGGTAAGCGCGACATTGCGCGACGGAAAGGAAAACGCATGCAAATCCTGGGAATCGATGTCGGCGGCACGGGAATCAAATCGGCCATCGTCGAAACGGCCACCGGCGAGTTGTTGAGCGAAAGGCACCGCTTCGCCACGCCGCGTCCGGCCACGCCCGAGGCGATCGCCGAGGCGTTGCGCGGCCTGCTCCGGCATCATCGCTGGAGCGGCCCGGTGGGGATGGGTTTTCCGGCGGCGATCCAGCATGGCGTGGCGCGCACCGCGGCCAACGTCGACGCTTCGTTCATCGGCCTGCCGGTTTCCGGGTATTTTTCGCAAAACACCGGCTGCCGCCTCTTCGCCGCCAACGACGCCGACACCGCCGGCCTGGCCGAAATGCGCTTCGGCGCGGGCCGGGGCCATGCCGGCGTGGTGCTGATCGTGACCATCGGCACCGGGCTGGGCACCGCGCTGTTCAGCGGCGGGCAGCTCCTGCCCAACACCGAACTGGGGCACCTGCTGCTGGAAAACGGACAGGAGGCCGAACGCTACGCTTCCGAAACGGTGCGCGTGACCCAGAAGCTCGGATGGGAAGAATGGGGAGCGCGCCTGAACCTCTACCTGCGCGCCATGGAACGCCTGCTCTGGCCGGACCTGATCGTGCTGGGCGGCGGAGTCAGCGACAAATTGCGCGAATTCGCGCCGATGCTCGCCACCCAGGCGCCGGTCGTGGCCGCCCGCTTTCTCAACCGGGCCGGCATCGTCGGCGCGGCGCTGTTCGCCGAGGAATCGCTGCGCGGGAGGACGGAATTGTCGCATCCCGCAGGGCAATCGCATAAGCGGATGTCGTAATGGAGCGTTTGGGAACGGGTGTTTCGTTGCGGGCGCGGGCAGGCACGGGGGCTTTGCCCCTACGCGGTCTTTCGCGGGAGCGGCCCCCGTGGGCGCGTAGCGTCACTATCCCGTCCCTGTCGCGTTTCCCTTCGGAGTCGTCAAAAAAGCCAAGAAAAACAGGCGGCGCTTCGCGCCGAGGGTGTGCGCCCTCTCTCGCCCCTGCCGGGGCACTCTCCCCCGCCGGGCGGGGGAGAGCAGGCAAGCGCCGAGGCTCGTTTTGGGTGGCGGCGCGTTCGTTACCCTCGCCCCTTCGG
>JAISNE010000172.1 GCA_031276375.1 Accumulibacter sp. | reverse complement strand
ATGCGCCGCGGCCAGCTCCGCATTCTCGTCGCCACCGATGTCGCCGCGCGCGGCATCGACGTGCCGGCCATCACGCACGTATTCAACTACGACCTCCCCAAATTTGCCGAGGATTACGTTCACCGCATTGGCCGAACCGGGCGCGCCGGACGCAATGGCGTGGCGATTTCCCTGGCGGGCCATGGCGAAGGCATGAGCATCCGCAAAATCGAACGCTTCACGAAACAGTCCATCCCCGTTGAAGTCATCGCCGGTCACGAGCCGGCGCGCCCGGCCCAGGCCAAGCTTGGCAAGGGCAAGGGACGACCGGTGAAGGACGCCTGGAAGGGCAAGAGCGAGGGTCAGGGGCGCCGCCGCCCGACGGCCGCGCATTACCCGAAACAGCCCGGCAAGTCCGCCCAGCCGCGAGCGCCGGGCCGCGCTTCGTAAGCCGCCGTTTCAGGCGCGCGGAATCGATCGGGACAACTGTTTCCCGTCCATTCCGCGCCCAGTCGTCCGGTAACGGACGTGATTGAAACTGGAAACCGCGGTGGGCCACTCGTTAGCGTGAAACAATCGGAAATTGGACGCAAAAAAACATCGCTGACGAGAACGTCGTCGCGATGCCCGCAAAGAACGAAGCCGCCCGCAACCCTTTTACTTCCACCTCGGCCAAGCGCCACCCCTGGCGCCTCTAACGGAGATCGGCGAGATTGACGGCGCTTGCCCGTCGGCTGCCGGGCGGTTTCAACCTGATCAACCCCGGGCCGGATTCACGCGCGTTCCGACGGCGGCGCGACCTTGAATACTTCGGAGAGCGTGGTCAAGCCGGCGGCGACCTTCATCGCGCCGGAAATACGCAGCGGTTTCATGCCTTCGCGGTAGGCGAGTTCGCGGATTTTGTCGATGTCCGCGTTGTCGCTGATGAGTTGCTTCATGTCCGACGACAGCAGCAGGATTTCGTACAGGCCGATGCGCCCGCGATAACCGGTCATGCGGCAATCCAGGCAGCCGATCGGATGATGGAAATGGCTGGGGCGGTTGGCTTTCCACGGCGCCACCAGGCGATCCCACATGGCGTTGTCCTCGGTCGTCGCCGGCCGCGCTTCCTTGCACGCCGGGCAAAGCACGCGCACCAGGCGCTGCGCCATCACCCCGAGCAGGGTCGCGCCGATCAGGTACGACGGAAGGCCCAGGTCGAGCAGGCGCGTGACCGCCGACGGCGCGTCGTTGGTATGCAGCGTCGATAGCACGAGGTGCCCGGTGAGCGCCGCCTGGATGCCCACTTCGGCCGTTTCCAGGTCGCGGATTTCGCCGACCATGATGATGTCCGGGTCCTGCCGCATCAGCGCGCGCACGCCCTCGGCGAAGCTCAGGTCGATGGCCGTTTGCACCTGCATCTGGTTGAACGACGATTCGACCATTTCGATCGGGTCTTCGATGGTGCACACGTTGACTTCGGGCGTCGCCAGTTGCTTCAGGGTCGAATAGAGCGTCGTCGTCTTGCCGGAGCCGGTCGGGCCGGTGACCAGGATGATCCCGTTCGGCTTGCTCGACATCGCTTGCCAACGCTTGCGGTCCTCTTCCGAAAAACCGAGTTCGGAGAAATTGCGCACCAGCACTTCCGGGTCGAAGATGCGCATCACCAGCTTTTCGCCGAAGGCCGTCGGCAGCGTCGACAAGCGCAGTTCGGCTTCCTGGCCGTCGGCGGTGCGCGTCTTGATGCGCCCGTCCTGCGGGCGCCGTTTCTCGACCAGATCCATGCGCCCGAGGATCTTGATGCGGCTGACCATCGCGGCCATCACGCTCATCGGAATCTGGTACACCTGATGCAGCACGCCGTCGATGCGGAAGCGCACGATGCCCAGTTCGCGCCGCGGCTCGATGTGGATGTCGCTGGCGCGCTGCTCGAAGGCGTACTGCCACAGCCAGTCGACGATGTTGACGATGTGCTGGTCGTTGGCGTCGAACTGGCGGTTGGAACGCCCGAGTTCGACGAGCTGCTCGAACGACGACAGCCCGGAACTCTGGATTCCCTGCTGGGCCGCTTTCTTGACCGAGCGCGCGAGGTTGTAAAACTCGACCAGGTAGCGCGCGATGTCGAGCGGATTGGCCATCACGCGCCGGATGCGCTTCTTGACGATGGCTTCGATTTCCTTTTCCCACTCGCGCAGGAACGGTTCGATGGTGGCGAAGACGACCTCGCTGGCGTTGACCTGCACGGCGAGGATGTTGAAGCGCGTGGCGTAGGCGCTGGATACGACGTCGGTCACCGAGGTGAAATCGACCTTGAGCGGATCGATGTGGAAATACTCCAGCCCGACCTTGGCGGCCAGCCATTCGCCCAATTCATCGAGCGTCAGCGTCCGGAACGGCGGCTTCTGGGATTTCCATTTCTTCTCGGCGATGATGACCAGCGGATGCGCGGTCTGGCGCTTCAGGCGGCTGTCGGAAATCAGCGCCTCCGCTTCCGCCTTGTCCACCATGCCGTCGCTCAACAGCATGCCGAGCACCTCCTTGACGGTCAGCCGGTGGTCCGGCATGACTTTGTGGGAACGTTCGGGCATGAGCTTCGATCCAGAAAAGACAAAATCCGATTATCCTCCCTGAACGGGGATGCTTTCAAACAGACATGATCCGATTCAGGCGCGGCTTACCGCCCGGCGGCGGCGCGCCGGCGCAATTCGCCGGGGGGGCTGCCAAAGGACTTCTTGAAACAGTTGCTGAAGTAGTGGACGCTCTTGAAGCCGCAGGCGGCCGCGACCTGCTTGATCGGCAGGGCGGTGCTTTGCAGCATGGCCCGCGCCGAATGGAGCCGGCAAACGTTGATGTATTCGGCCAGGGTCTCGCCGGTGGCCTGGCGGAAGCTCCGGCTCAGGTGCTCGGGACTCACCCCGATCTGGGCGGCGATCGCCGACACGCGCAGCGTTCCCGCGTAGCCCGCCTGCACGATGCGCTTGGCGCGGTTGACCAGGGAGTTTTCCTCGCCGCCGCCGCCTTCGCCCTCCTTGATTTCGTGAACCAGCAGGATCAGCCGGTTGAGGCTTTCCGGCGAGATGGGCAGGTCCATCGTGTATTCGCCGACGATTTTCTTGAGCGTGCCCAGCACCTCGGCCTGTTTTTCCCCGACCACGTTGACCATGAAGGGGGAATACGGCGGGTTTTTGACCCGGAGATCCTCGGGTAGCTGGAATTTGACGCTGTAGTTGTCCGTGTCCGGCGATTGCGAATGGACGATCTCGTGATGCACCATCGGCGGGATGAAACAGAAGCTGCCCGGGCCGAACTCCATCCAGTGCTGCTCCAGGCGGATTCCTCCGGCGCCGGCGGCGAAGTATTCGATCTGGTACTCGTTCGAGTGGAAGTGGTCGGGGACGTCGGTGCAAGGCCCCACGTGCCGGATGGCGAAGGCGATGTGGTTGGTCATGGTCATCTGGTCGATGGCCTTCAGGATGCGCCGCAGCGTATGGCAGGAGCGTTCGTGGTCGTCGTTGAGGCAAGAGGCCGCCAGTTCGGCGTTCATGGCGACGAAGTCGGCGCGCATGTCCTGCCGGATGATGATGTAGTCGTTTTTCGCGACGCGGTCGAAATCGCCGGACTCGAAAACGATGACGAAGCAGTCCACCGCCCCTTCACCGCAGCGGACGGAAAACTCGGCGTCCGCCTTGATGCAGAAAAGACGGTTGGGGGGAATGTCCTGCCAGTTGCCGTTGTGCCGCACCACGCCGGCGTTGCCCCGCGGGAAAAACAGGATGTGGTGTTTTCCCCGCG
>JAISNE010000114.1 GCA_031276375.1 Accumulibacter sp. | reverse complement strand
AGCGCGGCGGCGGCGAGGATCGCGCTGTTCAGGCCGACCGCCAGGCGGTAGTCGGTGTCGATGAGTTTCATCGCCCGGTTGGCGATGGCCTTGGCGTCGGCGACGCGGGCGATGTTGTCTTCGAGCAGCGCGATGTCGGCCGACATGCGGGCGATGTCGGCGCCTTTCTGCATGGCGATGCCGGCGTGCGCGCCGGACAGCGCGGGCGCGTCGTTGATGCCGTCGCCGATGAAGGCGATGCGCGCGCCGTCCGCTTTCATTTTTTCGATGATGGCGGCCTTGTCCTGCGGCAGCAGTTCCGCGTGGAAACCGTCGAGGCCGAGCGTTTCGGCCAGTTCTTCCGCCCGTTCCCGGTGGTCGCCGGTGAGCATCAGGATGCGCCTGGCGCCCAGCGCGCGCAGGCGCCCGATGACTTCCGCGCTGTTCTCGCGCAGGCTGTCCTTGAGCCCCAAGAGTCCGATCAGGGTCTGGCCGTAGCTGATGTAGAGCAGCGTTTTCCCTTGCCGGTAGAGGCGTTTGACGGTCTGTTCGTGCACCGAGACGTCGATGCCTTCGTCTTCCTCGATGAAGTGGCGCGAGCCGATGACGATGCGTTTGCCGTCGATTTCGGAGGCCACGCCGTGCGCCACCACGAATTCGACTTCGGTGTGGTCGAAATGCCGGCCGTGCGCGGCGGCGCGCGCGGCGCTGACCACGGCGATGGCCAGCGGATGGAAGTAGTGTTCTTCGACCGACGCGGCGAGGCAGATCAGGTCGTCCGGGGTGAACGCCTGGTCCAGGACGATCGAGTCGGTGACTTCGAGCAGGCCGGTGGTGAGCGTTCCGGTCTTGTCGAACACGAAGGTGTCGGCCTCGGCCAGCCGCTCCAGCGCCGTCGCGCCCTTGAACAGGATGCCGTTCTTGCCGGCCGAGTACATCGACGATTTGAAGGCGACCGGGGTGGCCAGCTTCAGCGCGCACGAGTAGTCGGCCTGCAGCACCGACGCGGTGCGTTCCCAGTCTTGCGTCAGCACGAACGCGCCGCCGGCCAGGCCGAGCACGGCCGGCACCAGGCGGTCGGCCAGGCGGGAGGCGTGGAGCTGCGCTTCGCTCTTCGTGGTCAACGACTGTTCGACGTAGTCGGCGATGCGCGCGGCGGCGGTTTTGCCGCCGACGTGTTCGGCGTAGATGCGGATGCGCCCTTCCTCGATCAGCGTGCCGGAGAGCACGGCGTCGCCGCGAACCTTGACGACCGGCGTGCTTTCGCCGGTCATCGACGCTTCGTTGACCGTGGCTTCGCCGCCGAGCACCGTGCCATCGATCGGAATGACGGTTCCCGTTGCCGCGACGACCGTGTCGCCCACCCGCACTTCGGTGGACGGAATCAGGATTTCGTTGCCGTTCCGCTCGACCCAGACTTCGTTGTTGAGCGGGTGGACGAGGTGTTTGAGGAGTTCCTCCGAGCGGCGGGCGATCGATTCTTCCAGGTGCTCGCCGAGGGCGAGCATGAAAGTCGTCGTGTTGGCCGCCAGGTAATCCTGGCGCGTCACCGAAATCGATACGGCCAGGGCTTCGAGGACGTGCGAGGTGAGTCCGCTTTCGCGCAGGTCGGTGAGGGCGTGCGCCAGGAGCGGCGCGGCGGCGGCCAGCGTCACCGGGGTCTTGAGCGTTCGCGGCAGGCGCGGCGTGGCGAGCAGCGCGATCAGGCGGGTGAGCACGCCGCCGGCGCCGGCCGCTCCCTTCCCGTTCGGGCCGGAACGGAGCGGAGACGATGGCGCGCTCGCGGCCAGCAGGCCGGCTTCCAGCGCGTCGGCGCTGGTCTTGCGGGGATCGAATTCGACGATCAGCGAACGCGCCGCTTCGTTGCTCCGCGCCTTGAGCACGCCGGGCAGATTGCTTGCCGCCAGGGCGATCTGCCCGGCCGCGCCAGACGTTTCCGGCGGGCAGCGATAACGCCAGCGCACGCGCCCGCGCGTCTCGTGCGCGCGTTCGAGACGGGTCAGGCAGTTTTTCCGGGTCATGCGTCAGGCGCTTTGTTCGGCTTCGATTTCCGCCTTGAGATCGGCGATCTGTTCCTTGAATTCCTCGACGCTGCCGGCCAGGCCGGTGTAGAGCCTCATCACCGATTTCATGATCCTGCCGCGCAGTTTTTCGTCGGCCAGCACATACGCCGCGCCCGCGCCGACCAGCGCGCCGATGACGAACTGTTCGCTCGCGCCGGCGCCGCGCGGCAGGCCCAGGGTGTTCAGCCAGTCGCGCGTGGCGGCGGGGGCGGGAGTCTTCGGAAGTCCGGCGCCGCCGTCGCTGCTGGCGCTCCCCCGTTCCGAATCGCCGCATGCCGTCGCGCTCTCCGGGGCGGCTCCGTTCTTCAGGGCTTTACGCAGCAGTTTCTTGAGTTTTTTCTTGCTCATCGCCAGTCTCCTTTTCGCTGAAAGATGATGCTGTCTCCGGAAGTCCGGCGGCGCCGTCGCTCTCCGGAGCGGCTCCGTTCTTCAGGACTTTGCGCAGCAGTTTCTTGAGTTTTTTCTCGCTCAACGCTTTACGCAGTTGTTTGCGCAGCAGTTTCCTGAGTTCTTTCTTGCTCATCGCCAGTCTCCTTTTCGTTGAAAGATGTTTCCGTAAACAGGTAATCGATGGCGCTCAGACCGGCGGCGCCCGCGGCGACGGCGATCAGCGCCGATCCGTAATCGCGGCGATCGAGCGCGTTGGCGCCGGCGATGCCCGCGGCCAGCGCGGTTCCGCCCTGCAGGGCGAGACGCAGGGTTTCCGCGCGGGTTTGCCCGCCCGCCGCCCGCTTTTCGCCGGTGACGGCGGCAACGAGTCCGGCCACGATGAATCCGCGCACGAAGCCGTTGCGCGCCTCCGGGTCCGCCATCGGCGAGACGACAGAGGGCAGGACGCGGCTCCTTTCACGCTCGATGCGTCCAGGGCCGGGCGGCGCGACGGCCCGCGCCGGGCGGCGCTTCATTCGTCGTCTCCGGACGGCGCGGCGGCGGCCACGCCCGCATCGCTGCCAAGGTCGGCGGGACCGTCCAGGCTGGAACCGTTTCCGGACGGCGCGGCGACGCCGCCGCCACCCGCGCCGTCGCCCAGGTCGGCAAGACCGTCCAGGCTGGAGGCCGCCGGCGTTGACGCCTGAATCCTGCTGCGCAAGTGCGCCATCGATTGTTCGATCGTGCTCAGGCCGCTCACGCTGGCCCTGCGCAAGCGCTCCTGCGCCTTGTCCAGCAACTCCTTTTTCACCTTTTTGCCCTGGATCAGCTTGAAGGCGGCGGCTCCGACCAGCAGGCCGGCGGCAAACGGGAACAATGGAAACATGTCGAGTCCTTTCTTTTCAATGGGAGGTTTTACCGGGCGCACGGGCCGCGGCGCTTCCGGCGGCCGGAACGGCTGACCGGACGCGCGCCGCGCTGGCGCGGGAATTTCGGGCGAAGTCAGGCACAGGCCGCCTCCGCGTATTTGGCCGAGAGGATCCGCCGCAGCACGCTGGCCGCCTCGCTGTGCACGCTGCCCAAAAAATCCGGCCAGGCCTGGAAGGGAATGTTCCGCTGATCGTATTCGATGGTGCACGAGCGCGCCAGCGCGTTGACCCGGATCGAGCGGATGCCGGGAATATCGCCGAGCGCGTCCTTGAACGCCTGGGCCTGGGCGAGCAGGGATTCGGCGCGCGCGCCGGGCGGCGGCTCGTCGAGGAGCCGCAGGCGGATGCGTCCGGGGACGTGATGGGCGATCTCTACGCGGGACGAGAATTGCCGGAATTTTTCGATGAGGCCCACGGTATCCGTGGCGCCGGTGGATTCTGTGCGTCTCATTTCGTCGTGACTCCGGACTAGCGCGCCAGCGTGCGCCGGAATACCGCCATGTGCGCGCACAGGCAGGCCACGAAAACCCAGCCGGCGACGATGTGCGGGCGCTTGCGGCCCGTGTAGGCAAAGCCCAGCGACGCGGCCAGACTGGCCATCGCGCCGATCTTGGCGTAACGGTTGAGTCGCAGGCGGGGACTGCGCCGCCATCTGTACCTGTATCTTCGCGGCGGACTTTTTTCGCTTCGGGAAGCCAGGCAGGCGGCCAGCACGTCCTCGGTGCGTTTTTGCATTTCGGGGAGCGGGATCGCGCGCGCGTCGTAGCGGATGACCACGCTGCACGCGGCGGGATTGGCGTGAGTTTCCAGCACGGGCAGTTCCCGCGAGGCGGAATCGATGACTTCCCGGACGGTGGCGCGATCGGATAACAGCGGATCCTTGACGCGCAGTCTCCCCGGCACGGCGGAAACGATGCGTTTGGTCATGATGTCGTTCCTTTTCTCCCTTCCCCGATGCCGCCGCTCTGAAATACCTGAATGTCGTCCGGCAGGATGTCTGCGTTCGCTTTTTCCCGCCGGGCGTCCATCGAAACACGGCGCTGAAACCCGTTGCCGGGTTAGCGCCGCGCATGCGCGCCGGCAGGACAATGATAGCTTTTTTATCTCGCCGTGTTTCATCCGGCTCGTTTAAAATCGTGGCAGCCGGGGGTCGCCGGAATCCTTGCCGGCGATCGGCGCGGCTTTTCATGGATTGGAGAAAACGATGAAAAAAGAAAAGAGTATCGAGCTTCTCAACAAGGCGGTCGCCGGCGAACTCGCGTCGGTGCACCAGTACATGTATTTTCACTTCCACTGCGACG
>JAISNE010000064.1 GCA_031276375.1 Accumulibacter sp. | reverse complement strand
TGCCTGAATGAACAGGCCCTGCGCCGCGACGCGGAAGAAGCCGCCGAACCCCTGCGCGCCGGGCCGGAGAAGCCGGTCGTGCACAGCATCACCAATTTCTCCCCGGCGCTGCGCTGCATGGACAACACCCTGATGATGTACGGCATCCGCGACCTGGTTGTGATTACCGAGGACATCGAGGACAAGACCAAGAAGGTTTCCGCGGGCGCCAAGGACATGCTGATCTCGGCGGTTTCCGGCATGACCCGGCGCAGTCGCGCGATCCGGCTGATCGCCTACGGCAACGATTCGGGCAACCTCATCAGCTTCATGAAGGAAGCCGAAAGCAAGAGCCTCTTCCAGTTGCGCCCGCAATTCGGCATCCGGGGATCGATTTCGCAATTCGACGAGAACATCGCCAAGAAGACCGAAGGCGGCGGTCTCGCCATCGAACCCTTCTTCAGCGCGGGCAAGGCCAGTTCCGCCTCGGTCTCGATCCTGGGGCTGGACCTGACCATGGTGAGCACCGAGGATCTGACCATCGTTCCCGGCGTGACCTCGAACAACTCGGTGGCGATCATGCGCTCCGGCAGCGGCACGGAGGCCGAAGCGGGCTATCACAAATTCGGCATCAACTACCAGATGAACCTCGCGCGTTCGGACGGCATGTCGCAAGCCCTGCGCAACCTGGTCGACCTGGCCGCCGTCGAACTCTTCGGCAAGCTCACCCGAACCCCCTACTGGGCGTGCCTGGGCAGCGCGGGAGACGCGCCCGAGGTAAAAACCGAAATCAACGATTGGTATCACAGCCTGTTCACCAACACCGACGATTTTGTCGCCTACTGGAAAAACCAGATGCGCCTGCGCGGTCTCTACACGGGCGAAATCAACGGCGCGCCCGACGAAGGCTTGCGCGCCGCCGTGGAAGCCTATCGCGCGGCGCTGGGACTGGAGAAAAACGCCAAGCTCGACCTGGCCTTTTTCACCGCCTACCTGAACGCCGACCATTACGCCATCGCGCCGCGAGCGCAGGCGCTGCTGAACACGCCCGCAAGCCCGACCGCCACCACCGCCGCCGCGACGCCATCCGTTCCATCCACGCCATCCACCCCACCCGCGCCGCTGCGGCTCACCCTGGCGTCGGCAAGCGGCGGCGCCCATTTCCGTCCGGGCGAGAACATCGTCCTGAAACTCACGCCCAGCCGCGACGCCTATGTGTATTGCTTCATGCAGGATGAGCAACAGGCCATCATGCGTTTCTTTCCCAACCGCTTCATCAAGGACGCCTTCGTTCCGGCGCGCGGCGTGAGCCTGCCCAAGGGCGACGAATTCAGCATCAACGCGAGCGCGCGGGGCGGTCGGGAAACCATCGCCTGCTTCGCCGCCGAGCGGGACGTGTTCACCGATTTGCCCGCCAGCATCGCCGCGGGCGATTTCGAGGCCCTGCCGGTCAAGAGCCTCGCCGAACTCTCCGCCGCCTTCCTGCGCCAAGGCGGCGTGGGCGCGGAATTCCCCATCCAGATCAAGTGAGCGCCATGCGAACGAAAAACCTCCTGCTGTTTTGCCTGTTTTCCGGGCTGGGCGCGAACGCCGTGGCGGGCGCCAACGCCAACCCCCATGCCGTCGTCGCCAACGGCGAGCTGGTGGAAATCGAGCGTCCCGCGCAGATACTCACCGAGACGGACGCCAGCTTCGGCGCGACGGTGCGCGACCGTCGCCAGAATTCCGGCCACATCCTGCGCTGCTGGCAACAGGGTCGCCTGTTGTATGAAGGCAGCGGTTTCATTGCATCGCGCCCGGCGGGCAACGGCAACGCCGCGGCAACGCTCGTCGTGGAACGCCAGGGCGGGGAAAGCGTGACCGTGCTCAATCTCCAGGATGGCCTGTGCATCCTGTCCGACCGATGAAGGGAAAGCGGACGATGAAAAGCATCCTGCCCACCCTGTCGCTGCTGCTCGTCCTCTGCGGCCTGCCGACGCTGGCGCGCGCCGCCGAGCCGGTCAGCCAGCAACACGCGCTGCCCGGCGTCCGTCGGGTGGTGATCGAAACGCCGGGCGAATTGCGGGTTCATCCCGGCAAGGAAGCACGGTTGACCATCGAAGCCGAGCCGGATGTCTTGCGGGCGCTCGATGTCTCGATCCGCGGGAACACGCTCTTCCTGCGCAGCAAGGAAAATTTCAAGACACAGCGCGGTCTCGTCTATGTCGTCACGCTACCCCGCCTCGACGCCCTGACCAGCCAGGGCGGCGGCGATGTCACGGTCGGCGCGTTCCAGGGCGAGGAACTCGCCATCGAACTGGCGGGTAGCGGCAACATCGCGCTCGCGGGCGTCAAGACCGGGCGTCTGGACTTGAAAGTATCCGGTTCTGGCAACATCGACGCGCGCGGCAGCGGCGACGCGCTCTACGCCGAAATCAGCGGCGCGGGCGAAATCCGCGCCGAAAACTGCGCGGTGCGGCATGCCCAGGCGAAAATCGGCGGCTCGGGCGAAATCCGGCTCACCGCCCGCGAACGTCTGGCGGCGACCATCGACGGCGCGGGCAACATCCGTTACGGCGGCGCTCCCACCGTGACCCAATCCATTTCTGGCGCGGGATCGGTCGATCCGCTTTGAAAACGCCTGAATCCACCCCGGAGGTTCCCCATGAAATCCATTCATTCCCTTACCCTGAACGCCAGCCTGTCCCTCGCCCTGTTGTTCTACGCGGGGGCGCTCGCGGCGCAGCAACAGACCAGGGCCGACAACATCGAACAACACCAGTCGAGCGGACAGGACAACATCCAGGTACTCGACCTCGGCAACACGCGCGACGGCGGCAAATCGAATACGCGGGTCGGCGACGTGATCCAGCAACAATCCGGCGTGTCCAACCGGCAACAGGCCGACATCGGCAACGCTTCCGGCAATGGCCGCGTCAATAGCGTTTCCGTTGGCCGGGTGACGCAAAACCAGTCCGGGCAGCAGAACGATCAACAACTCCGCATCGGCAACGCCACGGACAACGCCCGCGTCAACCGGGTTTCCGTCGGCAACGTAACGCAATCGCAGGGCGGCGCGTTCAACGCGCAACGGATCGAGATCGGCAACGCTTCCGGCAACGCCAGCGTGAATGTTTCCACCGGCAACGTGACACAAAACCAGAACGGCGCGCTCAACGAGCAAAAGGTCAGGATCGGCAATGCTTCCGGTAACGCCAACGTGAACGTCAGCGTCGGGGATGTCATCCAGAACCAGAGCGGCAACGCCCGCGCCCAGGGAATCGAGATCGGCAACAGCAGCCGCGATTCCACCACGATCATCCACGGCAATGTCGTGCAAAGCAGCAGCCATCGGCGGTAGGGAAGACAACACAGGGCAGGCATGCGCGAATTGATGCGCGGCTATATAGAACAGCGCCGCCTAGCCCGCGAGTATGATGATTCTCTGCGCCGCAAGGTCAATGCCGGACACGCCTCGATGCGCAGTGGCCGTGGCCGGCAAATGATGAAGTTGAAAAAGAGTTTGCCGCCAGACGCAATCAGGCGGCAGCGGGTCGGGCGTGTTAGTCAAATACCCCCGGCAAAGCCGGGGCTTGGTATTGTGAGCGCCTCAAAGGCGCAATAAAACCGTGGGGCGCCCAAGGCGGCTGTCACACCTGCATGCGTAATTGCTCATACCGATCATCCTCCTTTTCCGGGTGACGGATATAAGCTCGAATGATCGCTTCGTTCAAGCCGACGGTTGAAACGAAGAAGCTTCGTGCCCAGAAATTCTCTCCCGTGAAATTGCGTTGCCGACCGCCCCAATGCCGTGCTATCTGAATCGCGCTTGGTGACGATCGGAGATTCATATCGACCGCCGTACAGGTCAAACCTCGGTGAGTTTCCGGCAAAGCCGAGGGCTTGCCTCACTGATGCCAAGTTGCAGTCAAACCATCGTGATACGCCAAAAATGACCGAAATCCCGACACGTCGGACTTGGGTATAAACGGCCTGTTAATCGCAGCTTGGTATGAAACGCCGATAATCGCTTTTCTGGCATCCGATTTGCCCGATCCCTGCCAATTCATGCCAAAATGGCACAGCCAACCACCAACCTGTCGGCACACCCAATGAACGAACAGCCCGATGAAATCCTCACCATCGAGGAAGTCGCCGCTTACCTGAAGGCCGGGCGGCGCACGGTCTATCGCCTTGCGACCAACGGACAGATTCCGGCTTTCAAACTGGGCGGCACGTGGCGTTTTCGGCGTACCGAACTGAATCGGTGGATTGCCAACCGCATCGGCGCACAGGGGCAAGCCAAGCCAGGCAAGGAGAAGCCATGACCAGCGTCACGTCCCCGGTCGCCGCCAGCTTCCCCGCGCTCGACAAACTCGGACGGCTGGTCGGCGAGATTGGCGATCTCCACAGCAAGCTGATCCTGCTGCTTGGCAACGGCGGCAAGACCCGCCTCCTGCGCGCACTGGCGCAGCAGCTGAACACCGTGACGTTCAATGTCGGCGCGAGACTGGGGCATCGTCTCGCGGTTACGCCTGTTTCCGAGCGTGGTTTCTCGACGACCGAACTGCTGCGTGAGATCAC
>JAISNE010000058.1 GCA_031276375.1 Accumulibacter sp. | reverse complement strand
TCGGCGCCTTCGAGGATCAGGCGCTGGCGATACTTGCGCCAGGATTCGCAGAAAAAGCGGCGGGCTTGCTCGCGGGAAGGATTGAACATGGGGGGCGGAGGACAGAGGACAGAGGACGGAGGACAGTCAGTTACCGGGCGCGAAGCGCCCGCATGAATTCACTATATTCTGTCTTCGGCCCTCTGTCATTTGTTCACGATACTTGCGTCAGGATTCCAGGAAAAACGGCGGGCCTGCCCGCGGGAAGGTGACCGGCGCGAAGCGCCGCAAATATGACTGTCTTCTGTCCTCTGGTTCACGCCGGAAACACACCGGTCGACAGGTAGCGGTCGCCGCGGTCGCAGATGACGGTGACGATCGTTGCGTTGCTGACTTCCTCGGCGAGGCGCAGGGCGACGGTCATGGCGCCGCCCGACGAGATGCCGGCGAAGACGCCTTCTTCGCGGGCGAGGCGCCGCGTCATGCGTTCGGCGTCTCCCTGCGAGACCGGTTCGATGCGGTCGATCAGCGCGCGGTCGAAGATTTTCGGCAGATACGCTTCCGGCCATTTGCGGATGCCCGGAATCTGCGAGCCGTCCTCGGGCTGGCAGCCGACGATGCGGACGCCGGGATTTTGTTCCTTCAGGTAGCGCGCCACGCCCATGATCGTGCCGGTGGTGCCCATGCTGCTGACGAAGTGCGTGACCCGTCCTTCGGTATCGCGCCAGATTTCCGGCCCGGTGCCTTCGTAATGCGCCAGCGGGTTGTCGGGATTGGCGAACTGGTCGAGGATCACGCCCTTGCCTTCGTCGCGCATTTTTTCGGCGACGTCGCGCGCCAGTTCCATGCCGCCGTCGCGCGGCGTGAGCACCAGTTCGGCGCCGAAGGCGCGCATCGTCTGGCGGCGCTCGACGCTCTGGTTTTCCGGCATGACTAGGATCATGCGGTAGCCGCTCATCGCCGCGGCCATCGCCAGCGCGATGCCGGTGTTGCCGGAGGTCGCCTCGATCAGCGTGTCGCCGGGCGCGATCTCGCCGCGCCGCGCCGCCCGGTCGATCATCGACAGCGCCGGGCGGTCCTTGACCGATCCGGCCGGATTGTTGCCTTCCAGCTTGGCCAGCAGCACGTTGCCGCGCGCCTCGGCGGCGGCGGAAAGGCGTTTCAGGCGAATCAGCGGCGTTTCGCCAACGAGGTCTTCAAGTGTTTTGTACATGGTCTTTGAGCCAGGGAACGTATTGCGCCACACCCTCCTCGACACTGGCGAACGGCGCATCGTAGCCGGCTTCGCGCAGTTTGGAGAGATCGGCCTGAGTGAAGCTCTGATATTTTCCTTTCAGCGCTTCGGGGAACGGGATGTATTCGATGAAACCTTGCCGTTGCAACGCTTCGAGCGTTTCGGGCGGCTGGCCTCGCAGGGCGCGGCAGGCATTCACGTTGGCCGCGGCGAGTTCGTTGAAGCTTTGCGCCCGCCCGGCGCCGACGTTGAAGATGCCGGACTTTTCCGGATGGTCGAGAAAAAAGAGATTCACCCTGGCCACGTCGCCGACATGGACGAAATCGCGTTTCTGTTCGCCGTCGGCGTAACCGTCGCAACCGGCGAACAGCTTGACCTTGCCCTCGGCGCAAAACTGCCGGTAGTGGTGGAAGGCCACCGAGGCCATGCGCCCCTTGTGCGCTTCGCGCGGGCCATAGACGTTGAAGTAGCGGAAGCCGGCGATCGGCGCGGAGGCTTCCGGCAAACGCCGGCGCACGATCTGGTCGAACAGGAATTTGGAATAGCCATAGACGTTGAGCGGCGCTTCGCAGGCGCGTTCCTCGCGGAACCGGCGGCCGGCGCCGTAGACCGCCGCGCTGGAGGCGTACAGGAAGGGCACCTTGCGCGCCTGGCACCAGTCGAGCAGGGTCAGCGAATAACGGTAGTTGTTCTCCATCATGTAGCGGCCATCGGTCTCCATGGTGTCGGAACAGGCGCCCTGATGCAGCACGGCGTCGACGGCGCCGTCGAACCGGCCGGACGAGAGGCGCGCGAGGAAGTCTTCCTTGTCGAGGAAATCGGCGATCTCGCAATCGACCAGGTTCCTGAATTTCTCCGCCCGCTTCAGATCGTCGACGGCGACGATTCGCGCCGCGCCGCGCTCGTTGAGCGCCTTGACCACGTTCGATCCGATGAACCCGGCCGCGCCGGTGACGATGGTGTACATAAGACGATTCCTCGTGATTCAGGGCCTCAAGTTCACTACTTCGACCGCCATCCCATGGGAAGAGGAACGGGTCTTCGTTCCATCGCCCAACTCGCCGTGGCTGTTATCGCTTCCCCAGCATTTTACCCGCCCGTCCGACAGCAGCGCGCAACCGTGATTCCCGCAATAGTCGAACGTCACCGCGTCATGGATGCCATCCACGATCGAGCGCGCGGTGCCCCCGTCATTCCGATGGGCGCAGCGGATCCGGCCGTTTTTCAGGGCGCAGGCAAAGTCGTAATGCGTGATGACCGACGACGCTCCGCGCAGAAACGGAAAACTGGAAAAAGTCTCGTCGCACGCGCTCTTTGATGTCCGGCAATCGACCAAGCGACCGAGGCCGGGTCCGAATGTCGATGCCGGACTCCGCCGGGGACCGCCGGTTCTGATTTCTTCCTCCATATTCTCGCCCCAGCACTTGTACTGGCCGTCCGAGAACGACACGCAGCTAAAATACCGGCCGACCCGAAGCGCGCTGACGCGCCGCTCCGCCGGCTTTTCCGCGGCGGCGGGCAAAACGGGCGAAGCCGCCGGGTCTTTCGCGTCCGGCGCGGGATATATCCGCCGTGGAGACAGGCGCGTGACCTTCGTCCCGTCGCCAAGCTGGCCCTCTTCGTTGGCGCCCCAGGCCCAAAGAGTGCCATCGGATTTGAGCGCGATACTGTGATAATCGCCGGCGGCGACCCTGGCAAAGCCGTCGCCGACCTTGACCGGCCTGGCGCGCGGCGAAGTGCTCCCGTCGCCGAGCGCGCCGGTTTCATTGTATCCCCAGGCCCATACGGAACCGTCGGCGGCCAGCGCGATGCCGTGGAATCGGCCCGCCGCCACCTGAACGAAGCCCTCGCCGATACGCACCGGATCGTCGCGCTCGATCCGCGTGCCGTCCCCCAACTGGTATTCCCGATTGTTTCCCCACGCCCACAAACTGCCGTCCGCCTTGATGCCGTAGGCGTGCCCCGGGCCGACCGCGATGTGCAGGAAGTTCTCGCCGAAGAGCTTCGGCGGCGTACCCGACAGTTCCCATAAGGAACCGTCGTTACGAAGCGCATAACTGCGATACGCGAACCCGGCGCCGATTTCCCTGATCTCGTGTCCGAATTCCCGCGGCGGCCCGGATGTTTCCCAATAATATGACCAAACAAGAATCGTGCCGTCATTCCTGAGTCCAAGCCCGCTCCGGCCGCTGCGCAGAAAAACGGTGAGGCCCGGAAATATTGCCGTCGGCGCCAGCACCTTTTTCATGTCCCGCGAAACATCGTCATCCGGAAATGACTGTGGAATCGCGCCCCAGAACAGCAGGCTGCCATCGGCCTTTGTCGCCAGCGTACGCCCGCCGTCGATCGACACCCGCTGGAAACCGCCGCCGGCCCGTTGCGGGCGGTCGTGATTCCGCGTGGTGCCAAGCGCAAGCTGGCCGTATTCGTTATTGCCCCAGGTCCACAAGGTCCCGTCCGCCGTGACCATCGCCGAATGCGAAGCGCCCGCCGCGATGCCGACGATATTGGCGGGCATCGCCGGCCCGCTCAACTTCGGCGCGATCGCCGCCCCGGCGGGCTTGTCCCAGGCGCTGACACCGCCGAACACCACCCGCGCCGGCTTCCGGCACGCCCTCGGCGTATCGATCTGGTCGCCTTCCCACGGCCAGCCGAAAGTCCATTCGCTCCCGTCCCGCTTCAGGGCCAGAAGAAAATCGCTCCCGAGCGCCGCCTGCGCGAAGTCTTCTCCCACCTGGACGGGATGGATGCGCTCCCTCGTCACGCTGTCGCAATCGCCAAACATCCCTGGATGATTTCGCCCCCAGAGCCAGAGCGTGCCGTCGGTCTTGACCGCCGCCACATTCCAGGTAGCAGCGACGGCTTGCGCAATCCCTTCTCCGATCTTGACGGGAAGCCCGTGGCCCTTGTCCGTCCCGTTTTCGATCGGCCTCCAATTACTGCGGCCCCAAGTGCTCAAGCTACCGTCCTTCTTGACAGCGACCATATACGAATAGGCTACGGAAACCTGGGCAAAATCTCCCCCAACCAAGGTAGGCAAATGCTCGCGGTGGTACATCTGGTTATACCGGCTGCCGCCATCGCCAATCCCGAGTTGACCGTACAGATTGTTTCCCCATGTCCATAGCGTCCCATCGTCCTTGATTGCCGCATAAGAAATAGATCCGGCGTCAACCGAAACAAAGGATTTCCCCAGCAGAACGGGTTTGGCGTACTTTTCCCTTGATGGATTTCCTCCCCAGGCCCACAGGGTGCCATCCTTCCTTATGGCGAGAGCGAACTCTTCTCCTTTCGCCACGATGGCGACAAAGCCATCGCCCATGCGCAAAAGCCGATCGCCGCCCACGCGCTCTCCTCCTGCCCACAAGCTGCCGTCGTCCTTGATTCCCAGAAAGTGATAAGGCCCCAGCGCGGCGCGGACAAAGCCTTGCCCCACGCGCCTGGGCCACGGCTGCCGCTTGCTCCAGAGCCACAGATCGCCGTTGGCCTTCAGGATGGCCGCCGAGCCGTCGGTCGCCATGACCGCCGGCCTGTCCGGAACCAGGGGCAAGGACAACCGCTTTTCGCCGGGAACCAGCAAGGTCTGCCGGTAGATCGAACTGCCGCACGCCGAATCCACTTCCTTGAGATGGTACAAGTCGAACGACCGGTTTTCCTTTCCACGAAGCCTGCCCCAAACACCTTTGACGTATTTGAGGTATTCGTGGCTACTGGATTGCTCTTCGATCTTCCAATACCCGGTGACCTTGCCCTTGACCGATTCGCTCCAATGCCCGAAATCGCTCATGTCGAGTTCGATTTCGGCGGACTGCCCAGCGTAGTAATACGCCGCCTTGCCTTCCTCGACGCAGAGCATGATCCGGTAGCCGTCGATCTCTCCGTACCACACCCCCGGCTCGGGCGACGCGGCGAACGCCGGCGCCGCCAGCAGGAAAGACAGGAAACAAAGAAACGATCCGAAGCCATTCATCGCGCGGTTCCCGATTTTTCCGTTCATCGTCGCGCCTCAGTCGAGCGCCGCGGCCAGTTCGTCGCTGGAAACGACCGCCGTGCCCAGCTTGCCGACCACGACGCCCGCCGCCGCGTTGGCCGCGTGGATCGCCCGCGCCCAGCCGGCGCCGCGCGCGAGCATCACCGCCAGCGTGGCGATGACCGTGTCGCCGGCGCCGGACACGTCGAACACTTCGCGCGCCACGGCCTTTTCGTGAATCGTCCGCTCCGGCAGGAACAGCGACATGCCTTCCTCGCTGCGCGTCACCAGGAGCGCCGCCAGGTTCAGTCGGGCGCGCAGCTCCGCCGCCTTGCGCTCCAGCTCGGCCTCGTCCTTCCAGCGTCCGGCCACCTCGCGCA
>JAISNE010000036.1 GCA_031276375.1 Accumulibacter sp. | reverse complement strand
CATCAACATGGGCATGAGCATGGGGCTGCTGCCGCCCAAGGGCCTGACCCTGCCGCTGATGAGTTTCGGCGGCTCCAGCATCCTGGTCAACTGCCTGGCGCTGGCGATCCTGCTGCGGGCGGATTGGGAAAACAGGCAACTCATGCGGGGAGCGAAGCTGTGAGTCAGAGGACAGAGGACAGAGGACAGAAGACAGTCGGTTACCGGCGCTTCGCGCCGCAAATATTACTGTCTTCTGTCCTCTGTTTTCTGTCCTCTGATCACCGGCGCTTCGCGCCGCAAATATTACTGTCTTCTGTCCTCTGTCCTCTGTCTTCTGATGAATAACACACTTCTCGTCATGGCCGGCGGCACCGGCGGGCACGTCTTCCCCGGTCTCGCGGTGGCCGATATCCTGCGCGAGCGGGGCTGGAGAGTCGTGTGGATGGGCAATCCGGATGGTTTCGAGGCGCGCGCGGTGCCGGCGCGCGGCTATGAGATGGCCTGGGTGCGCTTTGCCGCGCTGCGCGGCAAGGGACTCATGCGCAAGCTGCTGTTGCCGTTCAATCTGCTGTCCGGCTGCTGGCAGGCCCTGCGCGAGCTTCGCCGGATACGGCCCGATGTCGTCCTCGGCATGGGCGGTTACGTCAGTTTTCCGGGCGGCATGATGGCCGCGCTGCTGCGCCGTCCGCTCCTGATCCACGAGCAGAACGCGATCGCCGGCCTGGCCAACCGGGTGCTCGCCCATGTGGCCCGCCGCGTCTTCTGCGGCTTTCCGGATGCCCTGCCGAACGGCCAGTGGGTCGGCAACCCGGTACGTCCGGAGATATCCGGGCTGCCGGAACCGGCGGCGCGCGGCGCGGGCCGCGACGCGGCGCGGCTCAACCTGCTGGTGCTCGGCGGCAGCCTGGGCGCGGCGGCGCTCAACGAGACGGTGCCCCGTGGCCTGGCGCTGATTCCCGAAGCGGAGCGGCCCACGGTCATCCACCAGGCCGGCGAAAAACATCTGCCGACGCTGCAAGCCAATTACGCGGCGGCTGGCGTGCGCGCCGACTGTGTGGCCTTCATCGAGGACATGGCCGGCGCCTACGCCTGGGCCGACCTGGTGTTCTGCCGGGCGGGCGCGCTGACCGTGGCCGAACTGGCCGCGGCGGGCGTGGCCAGCGTGCTGGTGCCCTTCCCGCACGCGGTGGACGATCACCAGACGGCCAACGCCCGCTTCCTGGCGGCGACGCAAGCCGCCGTTCTGCTGCCGCAAGGCGAAATGACGCCGGAAGCGGTGGCGCTGAACGCGCGGCGCGCGCGCGAGGAATTGCTGCGCATGGGCGAACGCGCGCGCGCGCTGGCCAGGCCGGAGGCGGCGGCGGCGGTGGCGCGCGCCTGCGAGGAAGCGAGCGAGGGAAAAGCATGAAACACAAGATAAGGAACATCCACTTCGTCGGCATCGGCGGTTCCGGCATGAGCGGCATCGCCGAGGTGCTCGCCAACCTGGGTTTTTCCGTCAGCGGTTCGGATCTGGTCGACAGCGCCACGACCCGCCGGCTGGCCGGGCTGGGGATTCGCGTGCATATCGGGCACGCCGCGGAAAACATCGGCGACGCCGACGCCGTCGTCATGTCCACGGCGGTCGGGGATGACAACCCCGAGGCGCTGGCGGCGCGCGCGCGCGGGATTCCGCTGGTGCCGCGCGCCCAGATGCTCGCCGAATTGATGCGCCTGAAGCAGGGCATCGCCGTGGCCGGCACGCACGGCAAGACGACGACCACCAGCCTGGTGGCCGCGATCCTGGCCGAGGGCGGCATGGATCCGACCTTCGTCATCGGCGGCCGGCTCAATGCCGCCGGGGCCAACGCCCGGCTCGGCTCGGGCGATTTCCTGGTGGCCGAGGCCGACGAGTCGGACGCCTCGTTTCTCTACCTGTCGCCGGTCATTTCGGTGGTCACCAACATCGACGCCGACCACATGGAAACCTACGGGCAGGATTTCGGACGCCTGAAACAGGCGTTCGTCGATTTCCTGCAACGGCTGCCGTTCTACGGCGTCGCCGTGCTTTGCGCCGACGATCCGCAGGTGCGCGAGATCATGCCGCGGGTGGCGAAACAGATCGTCGGCTACGGCTTGGACGAATCGGCCGGCGTGCGCGCGGAGAACCTCCGGGCGGAAGGCGTCCGCATGCTTTTTGACTGCGTGCGCGTCAACGGCGGCGTGACGCGCTTTCCGGTGACGCTGAACCTGCCGGGCGCGCACAACGTGCGCAACGCCCTGGCGGCAATCGCCGTAGCCAGCGAGCTGGGCGTCCCCGACACGGTCATCGCCAAGGCGCTCTCGGAATTCACCGGCGTCGGGCGGCGCTTCCAGCGTCATGGCGAAGTGGCCCTGCCGGCGGGCGGGACGTTCACGCTGATCGACGATTACGGCCACCATCCGGCGGAGATGCGCGCCACGCTGGCCGCGGCGCGCGGGGCCTTTCCCGGGCGGCGGCTGCTGCTCGCCTTCCAGCCGCATCGCTACACCCGCACGCGCGACTGCTTCGAGGATTTCGTCGGCGTGCTCGGCTCGGTCGACGCGCTGATCCTGACCGACGTCTACGCCGCCGGCGAGGCGCCGATCGTCGCCGCCGACGGGCGCGCCCTGGCGCGCGCGCTGCGTGTCGCCGGGCGGGTCGACCCGGTCTTCGCCGAGAACATCGCCGACGTGCCGCGAACGATTCTGGACGTTGCCCGCGACGGCGACGTGGTAATCACCATGGGCGCCGGCTCGATCGGCGGCGTGCCCGGCAAACTGGCGCGGGACTGAAATGAAGACGACATTTTCGGCACCGGGAGCATGGAGACATACGGGAATCCATGCTCTCCCCAAAGTCCCCGTAGCGAATGACCCCAGGAGGCTCCATGTCTGAATTCGGGAAAGTGGCTGTTCTTTTCGGCGGCAAGTCGGCCGAGCGTGAAATCTCGTTGCAGAGCGGCTCGCGCGTGCTCGCTGCCTTGCGGCGGCAGGGCGTCGACGCGCATGCCTTCGATCCCGCGGAACACCGGCTCGAAACGCTCGAAGCATACGATCGCGCGTTCATCGCCCTGCACGGCCGCCACGGCGAGGATGGCACGATCCAGGGCGCCCTGGAATTGATGGGCATCCCGTATACCGGCAGCGGCGTGCTGGCTTCGGCGGTCGGCCTGGACAAGTGGCGGAGCAAACTGCTGTGGCGCGGCGCCGGCCTGCTG
>JAISNE010000024.1 GCA_031276375.1 Accumulibacter sp. | reverse complement strand
GCTTGATTGCCTCCAGATTGCGATCAGGATGAAAAACGGGCGGCGGCAGACAGGGAACATGAAAGATCACGCCGACGAGATGACCGTTTTCTGCCGGGCGTACCTTGAAACGCAGGCTGTTAGGCAGGCGCGCATCTCTCGGGAACGCCTGTGTCGAATGTTTGGTGATGGGGTACGAGAGCCAATGACGGGGCAGGACATCATGGTGTGGCGGTCTTTCATCCGGGAAAATGAATTGCGTCCGCAAGCCTATCTTGAGTCTCGCCAATTCCACCATCACATTTTTCCAGTCGGTTAGCGGCGTGGTTTGCCAGATCAGCGCCGCTTTTTTGTCCCTGCCAATAGCGTGCGGCCAGTCGCGGTCAATGCAATCCTCCCAATTTCGCAAGGGAAGCGTCCCGGTCAAAGGCTCGCCGTTTTCCGGCTTCAGGAAAAAACTCCCCCATCCGTTGCGGCTGCGCCCACCCAGGACGCCGAAACGATCCATCAGCCAAAGCGCCTGTTCCAAAGGCGCGCCATGATTTTCCGGGTAGGCCAGACAAAACTCGGCGGATTCTTCGGCCTGAATGGCGGCATTTTTCTTGAGTTGTGTGTGCCCACCAGAAAACTCAAGCGGGCCATAGCCAAGATAAAGATCGGAACCGACGGGTTTCAGTTTTCCCGTTTGTTCATCCTTGACTTCCGGGTGTTTCACTTCGGGAAGCGCCTGCCATTGCTGCCGTTTCAGTCTTCCTTCGTCCCACCTGTCCAGCCGCAAGCGCACGAGACTCCTGCTTGCGCCCTCGTCGTCCGCGTGACCGAACAGCGCGGCCTCCTCCCCGCGCATCTCCCCGACATCGACCCGAAACCCGGCCCGCGCCGCGTAGGCCACGCGCCACCATTGCCGCAGCAACGCCTTGATCGGCGGCGTTCGCCAGATACCTTTCTGCTCGGCGTCGCCGAGAAAGGCGGGAGTGGAGAACTGGAAGGTGAATTTCCGGGTCAGTATCGGCATGGTCTCAGGCCTGTCGGTTGCGCGATGGAGGAATGATTGTAATACCACTTGGGTCTACTCCGATCCGGTATTTTCGCGGGCGGCTGCCGCCGTCGTCGATGAGGCTGTTGGCGAGGGGTTTCCCCAAGGATCGGCGCAGCTTGGACATGTATTGCGAAAACGTGTCGCCGTCCATGCCGTTTCTGAAATTCCTGGGGATTTCATCGGGATCGGCAGCGGGTTTGATGCGGGAGAGTTCGGCGCGGTATTGCCGGGCCAGTTCGGGATCGCCGACCTCCTTGGAGGGCACGGGCAGCGGTTCGTCTCCGTTTTGCGTCCGGCGGGCCAGCAGCGTGAGCAGCGCCAGTTCGGCGGGCGGCAGGCTGACGGTGCGCCCGGCCGCGGTGATTCGTCTCGCGGCCAGGTCGATGCTCAGGGTCAGCGGAGCAAAACTGGCGCGGGCGGCGCTGACCGTGTCGACGTAGCGGGCGCTACCATCGAGCAGATCGGCGGGCAGGCCGTGGCGCAGGCTGACGAAAGGCAGATTGGCCAGACTCACCTGCGCGGTGCGGGCGTCGATGGGTCTGGATTTGTCCCGTTCGGCATAAATGATGTGTTCCGCCGGTGACGGATAGAAGAAATCCGGATTGTTTTCAAACGGCGTGGAAACCAGCACATGCGAGAGCCTGTCTTGCGGCCGGCCGAAAAGCGACAGCGCGTAGCCGAGGAAAAAGCCCATGGTCTTGCGTCCGCCGGCGATGGAGACGTGCAGGGCCGCGCTGCCGTCGGCGGAAAGTTCGCGGACTTTTTCGGTGATGAAGTCGGCGGCGTGCAGGTTGTCTTCCGGGCCGCGAATGTCGTCGAGCGGCGCGCCGGCGGGCGTGCGCAGGATGTGGATGTTGCCGGCGTCGAAGCGGATCGGCGGCAGCCCGTAATCGCGGCGGAGGCGATGGAACCAGCCGGGGTGTTCCGACAGCAGGGAAAGCTGCGCCCGCTCGGCGCCTTCCACGGTGGTGATGAGATGGATTTCGCTGGGAACGAAAGGCTCGTCGGCTTGTGTCAGGGCGTACAGGGTTTCCGTGACGACTTGCGGCGACAGCCCGGTGACCGCGAGCAGGATGCGGCGCCGGAAGCTGGCGGGGGAAGGCGTGTTCATGGCTTGAGGACGGCGGCAGGGTTTTCGAACCGCCATTACAGCAAAAAACGTCCGGGCGTTGGGAGTCGGCAAGCTTGCCGTCCGCGATGGCCGGAAATCCGGGGCCATCCTGTTTTGCCGGGAGCGGCGCGCGACCGGTTACAGGAAGCGTTCGGCGTCCGCCAGATTCAGTTTCACTTGCGGCATATCGCGGCGTTCGAGGCATCCGATGACGAAAGCGTATTGCGCCCGCGGGACGCCGGAGAGGTTCAGCATGGTGAACGCGACATCCGCGGCGGCTTCGACGCTGCCCTCGTCCAGTAGGACGTTGAGCGTGCTCAGACGGATTTTCCTGTGCTCGAATCCGAGATGATTCTCCGGATTTTCCAGTGCCTGGCGCAGGCATTCGAGTTCGTGTTCAAGGACCTCGCGCGCGCTGCCGCGTTCTTCCATTTGCCGTTCGTTTTCGAGGAGCTGGTTTTCCAACCGCCGCTGTTCGGCGCTCTCCGGGCCGACGTCGAACAGGTTTCCCAAACCGGAGCCCGGCGGCTGGTGGAGGCGCAGCCTGGCCCGGATCAGGTTGTGGCTGTCTTCGAGTTCCCGCCGCCCTTCCCTGGCTTTCGATATTTCCGTCATCGCCTGCGCCGCCATGTATTCAAAGGACTGGATCAGCAGGAGACGCCGGAGTTCGGAATCGGTGTGTCCGCAAAGACGCGCGCTCGGGACGGAAAAATCCACCACGGTCCGGGCGATGTCCCGCGGCGCGGCGTCGCCCTGCAACGAGGGCGCGCGGTCCGGGCGTTCGTGGTAGCTCGCGCCCAGGACGATGAAGGCCTGCCCGGCGTCCGCGTGTTTATCGAAGAAGGAGCGCAGATCCCCGGAACGTCCGAGCGCGGCCGACAGGTCCGCGGCCTTGGCGAAGAAGGCGCGCAGCGCCGGATCGCTCGCCCAGCCCGCTTCCGATACCGGAATGGGCGGCGGGAGCGCCGATATCGCGTCGCGGAGGTAAGTGACGCATTTTTCCACCGGACGGCGGAGTGTTTTTTCGCGCGAATCGAGAAACTTGAGGCGCGGGTTGGTCAGCGCGATGGCCCTGTCGATGGCCATCGCCACGACTTCGTCGGGCACGGGTTCCGGGCCTGAGCGCGCCGGCCGATTCTTGATCCAGTCAAGGATTCCCATGATCCGGAAGACCGGAAAAATCCCGGCCGCTTCGCCACGTTTCGCCCTGCGCGGTTTTCATTGAAACGGATGACGGCGCAGGATCGTTTCGCTGCGCTCGGGGCCGGTGGAAACGATGTCGATCGGAATCCCGCAGAGCGTTTCGATCTTCGCCAGATAAGCGCGCGCCGCTTCAGGCAGGGCCTCGAACGAAGTCAGCCCGACCGTGGAGGCTTGCCAGCCCGGCACGCTTTCAAGGATCGGTTCGCAGGCGCCGACTTCCTCCGCGCCCATCGGCAACAAGTCGACGGTCTGTCCATGCCGCCGGTAGCCGGTGCAGATTTTCAGTTCCGGCAGACCGTCGAGCACGTCGAGCTTGGTGATGCACAGGCCGGACAAGCCGTTGATCCGCGCCGAGCGTTTCAACGCCGGAACGTCGAACCAGCCGCAGCGGCGCTTGCGCTTCGTCACGACGCCGATTTCCTTGCCCTTGTCGGACATCTGGTGGCCGGGCGTCCCTTTCGTCTCGATGTCGAGTTCGCTCGGGAACGGGCCGCCGCCGACGCGCGTGCAATACGCCTTGGTGATTCCCAGCACGTAGTGCAGCATGTTGGCGCCGATGCCCGATCCGGCGGCCGCCTGGCCGGCGACACAGTTCGACGAGGTGACGAACGGGTAGGTGCCGTGATCGATGTCCAGCAGGCTGCCTTGCGCGCCCTCGAAGAGCAGGTTGCCGCCGGCCTCGTTGATCGCGTGGAGCGCCGCCGAGACATCGGCCACCAGAGGCTTGATCCGTTCGGCGTCGCTCATCGCCTGTTCCAGAATCTCCTGGTAGTCGACGGGGTCGGCCGCGAAATACTTGCTCAACACGAAATTATGGTAGTCGAGGTTTTCCTTGAGTTTTTCGGCGAAACGCGCCGGGTGGAAGAGGTCGTAAACGCGCAGGGCGCGGCGCGCGACCTTGTCCTCGTAGGCCGGGCCGATCCCCTTGCCGGTGGTGCCGATGCGCGCGTCCCGGCTCTTCGCCGTTTCCCTGGCGCGATCGAGCGCCGCGTGATAGCCGAGGATCAGCGCGCAGCCGGGGCTGATCTTCAGGCGCGAGCGCACTTCGATGCCGCCGGCTTCGAGCGTTTCGATTTCATTGAAGAGCAGGTGATGGATGTCCAGCACCACGCCGTTGCCGATGAAGCAGTCGACGCCCGGATGCACGATGCCGGCCGGCACCAGGTTCAGGCGGTACTCCACGCCGCCGACCACCAGCGTGTGCCCGGCGTTGTGTCCGCCCTGGAAACGCACCACGCCCCTGGCGTGATCGGTCAGCCAATCGACGATCTTGCCCTTCCCCTCGTCGCCCCATTGCGTGCCCACTACGATGACGTTCTTTGCCATTACCCTCGATCCTCGCTGATTGTCTGAATGATCCACTGCCCGTTTTCCCGCGCCAGCCGCCTGTCGCACCACGGGCCTTCGCCCGGCGCCTCGCCCGGCAGCAGTTCGACCACGACCGTGCCCGCCGCCCGCAGCGCGGCGACGCGCGCCGCCAGCGCGCCGTCTTTCGCCGCGCATGGCGCCAGCACGGCGCCCGCCGGTTTTTCGTCTTCGCCCAGGCTGGCGATGACCCGCAAATCGGTCGAAAAACCGGTGGCCGGCCGGGCGCGGCCGAATGTCCGGCCCACGCCGTCGTAACGGCCGCCCTGCGCGATCGCGCCCGGAAGCCCCTGGCAATAGGCGGAAAAAACAACGCCGTTGTGATAATTGTAGCCGCGCAGATCGGCCAGATCGAAAGACAGCGGCAGTTCCGGAAGCGCGCCCCGCAATACCCGCAGGGTATCCAGCGCCGAGACGATTTCCGGCAGCGCCGGCAGTTTCGAGCGGGCGATCTCCAGCAATTCGATGCCGCCATACAACTCCGGCAGGTCCAGCAGCGCGCAACGGTAGGGCGCTTCGATGCCGACGCAGCAATCGCGCAGTCCGGGAATGTCCTTGGACTGCAAGAGTTGCAGGATTTTCGGTTCGGCCTCTTCGTCCAGCCTGGCCGCCCTGGACAGGGCGCGGAAAACGCCGGCATGGCTGACGTCGATCCGCGACGCCGGCATGCCGGCCGTCTTGAGCGCCTTGTCCATCAGGCGGATCACCTCGATGTCGGCTTCGATTCCCGGATATCCGTAAAGCTCGGCGCCGAGCTGGATCGGCTCGCGGCTCGCGGCCAGCGACGCCGGCAAGGTATGCAGGACGCTGTCGCAGTAACAGAGACGGGTCACGCCCTGCCGGTTGAGCAGATGGCTGTCGATCCGCGCGACCTGCGGCGTCATGTCCGCGCGCAGCCCGAGCGTTCGCCCGGACAATTGATCGACCAGCTTGAAGGTTCTCAGCTTGAGATCGCTCCCCGCGCCGGTCAGCAGCGAATCGAGATATTCCAGCATCGGCGGCATGACCAGTTCATATCCATGCACGCGGAACAGATCGAGGATCATTCTTCTCAAGCGTTCGATCCGCGCCGCCTCGTGCGGCAACGCGTCGGCGATGCGTTCGGGTAAAAGCCAGTTCATTGAAATATCATCAGCGAAATCATTCCGGCCAGTATCAACGCCAGGCCGGTGAAACGAAGCTGTCCGTCGGTGAACTGGATCATGCGCCGAAACGTATCGCGCCACAGCGCCGGCGCGATGAACGGCAGCAAGCCTTCCATGATGAGCATCAGCGCAAAAGCGGGAATCAGGATATCGGTCATTTGCCGGCGGCGGACCCCATGCTCCTCATGTATTTGAAGAAGTCCGAACTGGGTTCGATCACCAGGATGTCCGACTTGCTCCTGAAGCTGTCGCGGTAGGCTTCCAGGCTGCGGTAAAAAGTGTAGAACTCGGGGTTCTGGTTGAAGGCCTGCGCATAGATCGCCGCCGCCTTGGCATCGCCTTCGCCCTTGGTTTTCTGGGCTTCGCGATAGGCTTCCGCGACGATCACTTCGCGCTGCCGGTCGGCGTTCGCGCGCGTTTTTTCCGCCTCCGCCGCGCCTTCGGAACGCAGTTCGTTGGCCACCCGCTTGCGCTCGGCTTCCATCTGCTGGTAGACCGAACCGCTCACTTCCGAGGTCAGGTCGACGCGCTTCACCCGCACGTCGACGATCTGCACGCCGATCTTGCGCGCGTCGAGATCGGCTTTCTCGCGCATCCGCTCCATGATCGTGGTGCGTTCGCCCGAAACCACGTCATGCACCGTGCGTTTGCCGAATTCCTCGCGCA
>JAISNE010000304.1 GCA_031276375.1 Accumulibacter sp. | reverse complement strand
CGACAGGCAATAATACTTGGGCTTGCCCGCGTCCTCGACGGCGCGGGCGGCGCCGGTCTTCTTCCAATGCGCCTGGGCGGCGAGTTCGACTTCCTGGGGCTGGTATTTTTCCTGCATGGTTTTTGGCGTGGCCGGAGATGGACTGAATCGGGGATTATACGCAGTTCGCCAGCTAATTTGCGTCGGCGTTCGCATCCCAGAGCACCAAATCCACCCGTTCCAACAGTTCCGCCGCGGAGATTTTGATCGACCGCAATTCAGCGGCCTGTTCACTGCTCGATCGCTTGTCCATGCTGTGCGCCAGATGTTGCTCTACACTTTGCAAACGGCGTTTGATTACGGTCATCTCATTCACGGCACGGCTATGCTGCTTCATTATGGGCAACGCCGTACGATAGACATTTGCTGCCGCCTGTAGTTTCTGGGCGTCATTTTCCAGCATATTCCACCCCTCCCAGGCAGTACCAAGCAAGCCCTGAATTCTTGCCCACTCCACCGGCGTCTGATTGCGATCCATCGCATTCAACGCATTTTTAAACGCATCGACGGCGAATTCGAAACTGCTTGCGCTGTCATCGATGAAACCAAGAAGCAGGGATATCCTGCCAATGTCGACCTGGGTTTCAGCCCAGTGCGAAGACAAGCCTTCGTCGAAAAATATTTTCGCGGCTTCCCTGAAGGTCGACAGGGCTGTGCCGTAATAGGCATCGTCCTTGGAAAACAAACCTCGCATTCCAAAGGCGTGTCCAATATTGTGGTGAACAACTGCCCAGGCCAACGGCATGCGGCCAGGCGTAAATTCCCGCAAGCTGGCCTGATAGCCGACAAGCGCCGCTTCCACTTTGCTCATTTCTTTTTTCGTTCGCTGCATCCATGCCCAGCGAAGCAAAAGATTGCCCAGGCTATTTTGCGCGCGCGCCCAATCCAGCGGCGCGCGCTCGTGGAGAAATTCCGAAAGGGCGTCTTCGTAGGCTTCCACCCCGACTTCGAAAAGACTTTTCCCATCCCTGAAAACAAAAGAAGAATAGTTGTGTTGAATCCCCAGGCTACAGGCATCGCCCAGATGGAGCTGTATCATGCTCCATTCCCACGGCGATTTTTCGGGCGTCATTTTCATTGCGGCTTGCCTGAAATGCGCGGCGGCCCGCATGGGAGAGTATCCGCTCCAGTCGTTTTTCTGTTTTCCCAGAAGCAAAATGGCCCGCCCGGAATCATATTGTATCCGTGCCTGTTGTCGCGGGGATAAAGAATAATTAAATATCATCAAACTACCATATACCTGCATGGCTGTTTCCAGGCTTTCCGAATCATTTTCCAGCTTGCCCAGATTGAACAATGCGCCTGCCAGTTCGAACTGTATTTTATTACCAAATCCCGAGAGGAACAGCCTCGATTTTTCTTCATTGCTTTCTTCTTTTGGAGGGACGCGGCCGGATAACAGTTTTTCTATGTCGGAATGCATTTCCCGATACAGCGCAACGGCTTCGCGCAAGGCTTGTCCGTTCTCCGTTTTCTCGCCAAGACCGGAAAGAATTCCGGCCTGTTCAAAACGATAATCAAAAGCAAGGTATACATCCCGTTCCGCCACCAATTTGGCGGCTTGCGCATAATTATCGGCGGCCTGGCGATACGTCTCGGGCTTGTCCTGCGCGCGGGCGATTTCGGCTTTTTCGACGAGCCTGGCAAGCTTCTTCTCCTCCATGTACTCCTTGCCCAGCACGACCGCTGCCGCCAGAACGATCAGTAAAATGATTTTTTTCATCGCCAGATTTCCCTGCCCTTCCCCGCTTTTTCGCCGGAGGAAGATTAAACCTAGAAACCGCCGTTGGCCACTCTTTTTTTTGATGGAAGCCAGCGGATGGCAAAGTTTCCTTCTTTTTTATCGGCTCACCCATCGGGTGAGGCCGTTACGCGCTCGTGTGCGCTGCCCCGGAGCGCGCTAGCGGTGTTGCTCCTCCTTGCAGGCATGAGCCTGCCGCGTCGTCGCGCCGTGCCAGCCCACTCCGGGACAGCACACACGAGCGCGTCCAACTGCGGTTTCTAGGATGAATCGCGGCGAGCGCGAAGAACCGCGTTCCTCGCGCTCAATCGCCGTCGCCCTCGACGATTTCCACGGGCGTATAAACCGGCGCGAGGTCGAACAGCTCGGCGACATCGCCGTTGCGCATCCGGATGCAGCCGTGCGATCCGGGTTGGCCCATCGTTTCCGGCTCGGGACAGCCGTGGATGTAGATGAAGCGCCGCATCGTATCGACATCGCCAAGCCGGTTGAATCCGGGTTCGCAACCCGAAAGCCAGAGAATGCGCGTCAGGATCCAGTCGCGTCCGGGATATTTCGCCGCCAGTTCGGGCGAATGGATTTCCCCGTTCGGACGCCGCGCCACGAAAACGCTGCCCAGCGGTAAACCCGAGCCGATCTTGGCGCGAATCAGGAATTTCCCCCGCGGCGTGCAAAAGCTCCCGTTCCGCTCGCCCGCGCCCCTGGCCGCCGTGGAAACGGGATAGACGCGCAGCGTTTTTCCCGCATCGTCGAACAGGGTCAGCCGCTGCCGGGCGAGGGAAACGAGGATTTTCACGCGCCTTCTTTCCGCGTCCGCCGCGCCGCGAAAAAGCCGGACAACAAGCGGGCGCATTCGTCCGCCAATACCCCGCCGACGATTTCCGTATGGTGATTGAGCCGCTCGACCAGGAAAAGATCGACGACGCTGCCATGCGCGCCGGTCTTCGGATCGCGGGCGCCATAAACCACGCGCGAAATCCGGGCATGCAGGATCGCTCCGGCGCACATGACGCACGGTTCCAGCGTCACGAACAGCTCGCAGCCCGGAAGACGATAATTCCCCAAGCGCCCCGCCGCGTCGCGCAAGGCAAGGATTTCGGCATGGGCGCTCGGATCCGCGGCGCCGATCGGCGAATTGAAACCGCGTCCAACGATCTCCCCGCCGCGAACGACCACCGCGCCCACCGGCACCTCGCCCAGACATTCCGCGCCGCGCGCCAGGGAAAGCGCCTCGCGCATGAAAAACTCATCATCCAGGCCGGAAACCGCCATCGTCACGAGAGACGGCCCGATCGCTCACTCGACGAAAATATCGGCCATGACGTCCTTCTTCCCGCCCGGTTTGCGGCCACGCGAAGGCGCCGGAAGATCACACGACAAGCGGCAGCTGGTGCCCTCGATTTTCTTGCCGTCGATGAAGCGCGTGACATGGCAGCAAATGACGTCGCCCGAAACCGAAAGTTGCTCGACCAGCGTTTTCACCCGCGGCATCGGGATGCGCAAGGCGGCCGCGATGTCCACGTCGAGTTGTTCACCGTTGGCTTTCAGATAATCGAGGATACTGGCATTCATCTGGTTTCTCATGCTCGCGAAATGACATGGA
>JAISNE010000302.1 GCA_031276375.1 Accumulibacter sp. | reverse complement strand
GCTTGCTTGCTTGCTTGCTTGCTTGCTTGCTTGCTTGCTTGCAAAAATTGTGGCGGCGAATGTCATTTTGTCAAGTCTTTTTTCACTTTTTTTTGAAGGGACTTCCAGGCCGGACGGCACGCCTTTCAAATACGGAACGAATGGAGATGAATCGATGCAGCGGCGCGTGACGTCATTCTACAACACTATTTATCGCATGTGCGAAATTCATCCAGAAGTTGGCGTGAAACAACCGGATATGGGACGCAAAAAAGCATCGCCGACGAGCGATGCCCGCAAAGAACAAAGCCGCCCGCCACCCTTTCACGCCAAGTTGCGCTCGACAGACCGTTGATACGCACGTCCGGCGTGTCAAGCTTTCGGTCATTCCTGGCGTATCACGATGGCTTGACCGCGCCGTAAGGTAGGGGGAGCTTCCAGCTCCCCACGGGCGCGGCAAGCGCCCGTTCAAACAAGGGGGAGCAGGATGTTCCCCCTACCTTGGGCCGCGCTCCGCGAAAAAAGAGGATTGCCGATGTTGCGCCGTCATGGCCGGAATCTCGACACGTCGGACTTGAGTATAAATGGCCTATTGGAGCGCAACTTGGAATAAGTCCCACGAAGCGGACGAGACGTCCGCGCTCCCGGATTTTGGCGCGAGAGAGTGGAGCGCGGGCGTCCCGCCCGCCATGCGAGCCGAAGGCGAAGTAATCCAGCCACCATGCCGGATTGACACTTGCGCCGAAATCTTCGCCGCTACCCGAAGTCGAAGACGCCTTGCGCCGGGCGCGTGGTATCGCTTTCCGCGAGGACGGTGGCCGGGTTCGCAAGGGACATGCCCGGCGGAACTTCTCCGTCTTCTCGCAAGTTCGCGCGGGCGCTGTTGCGCCGGGATGGCGCCTCTCCCAAACGCGGCCTTCGCTTCCGGCGAAAAACCGCCGAGCATCTCCCGCCATATCGCGTTCCTTGCCCGGCCTCCTCCAAAAAGGTAAATGCGATGATCCTGGGCTCAGGATTGCGGTCCGCGGGGAAAAACATCTGTTTTATACTTTCGGAACGATCGAACGGCTTTATCGGGGAAGCCCGGATTTGGCGGCCGCGCGGGTGAACGCCAGCGCGTGCCGTGGTGATTTCCCGGCTTTCGGTTTTTTCGGAATTCCCCCCAATCACGAGGAATCGCGGCGCATGGATCATGCTTCGAATTACGAGGAACTGAAGGCAATCATCACGCAGACCTACCCCGGCATGTCGGGGCAGCTCAAGCGCATCGCCATGTTCGCGCTGGAGCATCCGAACGATCTCGCTCTCGGAACCGTGGCCGCCGTCGCCAAATCGGCCAACGTTCAGCCATCCGCCGTCATCCGCTTCGCCAACGCCCTGGGCTACGGCGGTTTTTCCGAAATGCAGCGGATTTTTCGCGGCGACCTGCTCAAACGCTCGGACAACTACCGCGAACGCATCAACCAGATGCGCAGCCAGCGCGCCGACGACGACAAGAGTTCCGTTGGCGTGCTGCATCAACTGGTTGCCGACGCCGTCGGCGATCTCGGGCAGATGGAAGAAAACATCTCGCCCGCCGACATCGCCGCCGCCGTCGAACTCATTGCCACCGCTCCGCGCATCTTCGTCCTGGCGCAGCGCCGTTCGTTTCCGATCGCCAGCTACCTTGGCTACGCTTTCAGCCGCATGGAACTGCGCACGCATCTGCTCGACGGCGTCGGCGGCATGCTGAAGGAAAGCCTTGGCTCGATGTCGAAAAACGATCTCTTGATCGTCGCCAGCTTCCGCAGTTACGCGCCGGAAGTGATCGATGCGGCGGTCAAGACGAACGGCGCGGGAATCCCGGTGATCGCCATCACGGATTGGCCGTTCTCGCCACTCAAGAATTCCTCGTGCGTCTGTCTGGAAGTGGTCGCGGATTCGGCGCGGGCGTTCCGTTCATTGGTCGCGCCGATGTGCGTGGCTCAAGCCCTGGTCGTCGGAGCGGGCTATTATCTGGCCGAGCAAAAGAAAAACCCGCCCGCAAAACCCGGCAGGGCACGAAAGAAGACGCCATGAAACGCGGCCGCGATCTGATATGCATGGGTCGCGCGGCGGTCGATCTTTACGGCGAACAGATCGGCGGACGCCTCGAAGACATGCTCTCCTTCCGGAAATATCTGGGCGGCTCGCCGACCAATACGGCGGTGGGCACGGCCCGCCTCGGAATGAAAGTGGCGATGCTGACCCGCGTTGGCGATGAGCACCTCGGGCGCTTCGTCCGCGAGACGCTGGCGGCGGAAGGCGTCGATGTCAGTCACGTCAAGACCGATCCGAAACGCCTGACCGGGCTGGTTTTTCTCGGCATCAGGGACAGCCGCACGTTTCCCCAGATTTTTTATCGCGACAACTGTGCCGACATGGCTATCGCGGAGGAGGACTTCGACGCGGATTTTCTGGCTTCCGCGACGGCCTTCCTGCTGTCCGGCACCCATCTGTCGCAGCCTTCCACCTACGAAATCTGCCTCCGGGCCGTCGCTTTCGCGCGTTCCGCGGGGACGCGCGTGGCCCTGGATATCGATTATCGCCCGGTGCTGTGGGGCCTTGCCAGGCCAGGCATGGGGGAAGAGCGTTTCGTGCCTTCGCCGGAAACCAGCAAACGCTTGCAGAGCATGATCCGGTTGTGCGATCTGGTCGTCGGAACCGAGGAAGAAATGCATATTGCCGGCGAAAGCACCGACACTCTGGCGGCCGTGCGGCGGCTGCGCGAATTGACGGCCGCCACTCTGGTGGTAAAGCGGGGCTCGATGGGATGCGTGGTATTCGATGCCGAAATTCCCGGCCGTCTCGAAGAGGGCATCAAGGGGCCGGGGTTCCCGGTGGATATCTTCAACGTTCTCGGCGCCGGCGACGCGTTCATGTCCGGCTTTCTGCGCGGCTGGATCCGCGGCGAACCCCTGCCGCGCTGCTGTACCTACGCCAACGCCTGCGGCGCCCTCGTCGTTTCGCGCCACGGGTGCGCGCCGGCCATGCCGAGCTGGGAAGAATTGCAGTTCTTTCTCGCGCACGGTTCGCCCGCGCGCCGTTTGCGCGAAGACGCCCGGCTGGAGCATCTGCATCGGGTCAGCACGCGCGCCAGGCAATGGCCCGACCTGGCGGTGCTCGCCTTCGATCACCGCGCGCAACTGGAAGACGCGGCCCGGCGGCACGCCTCGGGCCACGACCGGATCAACCTGTTCAAGCGGCTGATCGCCGAAGGCGCCCGCATCGGCGCCGGCCATCGCCCGAATACCGGAATCATCGTCGACAGCCAATTCGGCGATGACGTGCTTTCGTCGATGACCGGCCAAGGGAGGTGGATCGCCCGGCCGGTGGAAGCGGCGCGCTCCCGTCCGCTGCGATTCGACGCCGGCGTTCATCTGAACTCGGCCATGCGCGCCTGGCCCGGCGAACACGTTGCCAAGTGCCTGGTCATTTATCATCCGCGCGACCCCGCCGCGTTGCGCGAATTGCAACTGGCGCGTCTGGCGGAATTGCAGTTCGCGTGCGTCGATACCACGCACGAGCTGCTCATCGAAATCATCCCGCCGCCCGATTTGCCGCGCGACGGCACGACTCTCGCCGAATCGCTCGAACAGATCTACCAGGCCGGGGTCTTCCCCGACTGGTGGAAGCTGCAACCCCCGGCTTCCGACGAGGAGTGGGAAAAATTGTCCGGGGTCGTCGAACACCATGATCCGCATTGCCGGGGAATACTGCTGCTCGGCCAGGAAGCCGGCGAGGAAACGCTGCGCCGGAACTTCCAGCGCGCGGCGCCGTTCAATGTCTGCCAGGGATTCGCCGTCGGCCGCTCGATATTTTCCGACGTCGCGGAACGCTGGTTTGGCGGCGCGCTGCGCGACTCCGAGGCCGTCGCCATGATCGCCGCGCGCTATGCGCGCCTGATCGATCTTTGGGACGGGTTTCGCGGACCGAATCCCCGGAACCGCGCCAACGGGCACGGTGGCCAGGCCCCTGGCGGCGGAACGGACGGCCTCGGCAGAAAATAAAACAATTATACTATTTACTTCTTCGTCTGGAACGTTTATTGTTAACCGTGCGCGGTATCCGGATTGGCTTGGATCGATGCGCAACGGACGTCAAGGAATCCTTTCCTGATCCTGGCGTCCGCAAAAAATACAAGAGGGTCGGGAAACGCTCGCGACGGTTTTTCCCGTTTTTCGGTTCAACCAGGGGGGTCAAAGCAATGAATACCGCCTCCGCCACGAGTCCGCTCGGGCAGACTACTTTGAATTTCATCAGTTAGGAAAGCGAAATGACGACCATCAAGCGTTTGAAGATCTGCATCGACAACGAATGGATCGAATCGAAGACGGCGAAATACATGCCGGTGATGAACCCGAGTCTCGGCGTACAGATCGCCGAAGCGCCGTGCTGCACGCAGGCCGAGGTCGACGCGGCGGTCGCGGCCGCGGCGGCGGCGTATCCCGCCTGGTCGGAGACGCCGATCCCGCAGCGCATCCAGCTCATGTTCCGCTTCAAGGCGCTGCTCGATCAGCACCTCGACGAACTGACCGTTCTCGTCGCCACCGAGATGGGCAAGGTATTGTCGGAAGCCAGGGGCGATGTCCTGAAAGCCATCGAAGTCGTCGAATGCGCCTGCGCCTCGCACTATCTGATGCAGGGCGACACCTGCATGAACGTCTCGGCGGGCTACGACACCGTCTCCTACCGCGAGCCGCTGGGCGTTTTCGTCGGCATCGCCCCGTACAACTTCCCGGCGATGATCCCGATGGGCTGGATGCTGCCGTTCGCCATCACCACCGGCAACACCTTCGTCCTCAAGGCCGCCTCGATGGTCCCGCAGAGCGCGATGCGCATGCTCGAACTCTTGATCGAAGCGGGATTGCCCAAGGGCGTGGCCAACCTCGTCACCTGTAGCCGCGTCGAAGCCGACTCGCTGCTCAGTAATCCGCAAGTCAAGGGCGTCACCTTCGTCGGCTCGACCGCGGTTGGCCGGCACATCTACCAGACCGCCGCGGCCGCCGGCAAGCGCGTGCAAGCCCTGTGCGAAGCCAAGAACCACGCGCTGGTGCTGGCAGACTGCGTGCTCGAACGCACCGTCGCCGGCATCGTCAACTCCACTTACGGCTGCGCCGGACAACGCTGCATGGCGCTGCCCGTGGTCTGCGTGGTCGACTCGATCGCCGACCGCCTGGTGGAACTGCTCAAGGCCAAGGCGCAAGAACTGAAAATCGGCGCGGCCTACCTGCCCGAATCGCAGCTCGGCCCGCTGGCCTCGGCGGCGCAAAAAGCCGCGGTGGTCGCCGCCATCGAACGCGGCGTCGAACAGGGCGCGCGACTCGTGCTCGACGGACGCGACGTCAAGGTGCCGGGCTTCGAGAACGGCTACTTCGTCGGCCCGACCATTTTTGACCACGTACTGCCCGAACACGCCGTCGGCAACGACGAAATCTTCGGGCCGGTGACGGCCGTCAAGCGCGTCAAGGACTTCGAGGAAGGCCTGGCGATCATGAACGCCAACCCCTTTGCCAACGGCTCGTGCATCTACACGAGTTCCGGACGCGACGCCCGTGAATTCGCCCGGCGCACGCACGGTGGCATGGTCGGCATCAATGTCGGCATTCCGGTGCCGTTCTCGATCTTCCCGTTTACCGGCCACAAGCTGTCGTTCTTCGGCGACCTGCACGCGATGGGCAAGGATGGCGTGGCTTTCTTCACCGAGACCAAGGCGGTCACCTCGGTGTGGTTTACCGACGAAGACGCCAAGAAAACCGTTTCCACCTGGGATGGAACGCTGACCAGGAATTGAGGCGGCTCGTTCCCGATGGGCCGGTTTTCACTCGCGGACCTGATTTTTCGTTCAGACAAGGAGTCATCGCAATGAACGCTTCCCTGACAAGTCCTCTCGGACTCACCACTTCCAACTTCCCCACCGATCTGTGGAACGATTCCTGCGCGCTCGACGAGCTTGAATACGCCATCGCTTGCGGCGCCGTCGGAGCGACCACCAACCCCAGCATCGTTCTGGGCGTGCTGAAAAAGGAACTGGGCGCTTGGCGCGGCACGATCCAGCGCATCTTCGACGAAAACAGAACCTGGGGCGAAGAGCGGATCGCCTGGAAGCTGATCGAGGAAATGGGACTGAAAGGCGCGCAGCTACTCTTGCCGGTCTTCGAGAAAAACGGCGGCAGATGCGGCCGGCTGTCGATGCAGACCAACCCGTGCAACTACCGCGACACCGCGAAGCTGGTCGAGCAGGCGGTGCATTTCGATGCGCTGGCGCCAAACGTCCAGGTCAAGATTCCGGTCACCGAGGCGGGGATTCCGGCGCTGGAGGAAGCGACCTACCGCGGCGTGACGATCAACGCCACGGTGTGCTTCACGCTGCCGCAGGCGATCGCGGTCGCCGAAGCCATCGAGCGGGGCCTGAAACGGCGCGCCCAGGAAGGCAAGAGTTGTGACATTCATCCGGCCTGCACGATCATGGTCGGCCGCCTGGACGACTGGATCAAGATCGCCGCGAAAAAGGACGGGATCGCGCTGACGCCCGGTTGTGCGGACTGGGCGGGCGTCGCGGTGATGAAGAAGGCGTATGCGGTCTTCAAGGAGCGCGGCTACCGGGCGCGCCTTTTGTCGGCCGCGTACCGCAGCCACCTGCATTGGTCGCAGTTCATCGGCGGCGACATCATCCTGACGATTCCCCATGAATGGCAGGTGCTGTTCAACGGATCGAAAGTCCCCGTCGTCGAGCGCATGTCGCAGCCGGTGGAGCCGCGGATCATCGACGAACTGTACGGCCTGGTTCCGGATTTCCGGCGCGCCTACGACGAAAACGGCCTCGCCATCGATGAGTTCAACGCCTACGGCGCGACGGCGCGCACGCTGCGCGGCTTCTGCGATCATTACCACGAGCTGCTGGCGATCGTCCGCGACGTGATGATCCCGAATCCGGACAAAAAATAGCGTTCGCGTGGGCAACCATGCAACGCCGCCATTTTTTTGCCATAGTGTGTGGGGGGAGAAAACAAAATGTCCATGAAAGGTCTTTTCAAAACCGCGCCGGGTGACGGCAACATGGAAATCCGCGAGGTGGAGATTCCCGCCCCGGGGCCGGGAGAGGTTCTCGTCGAGGTGAAAGCGGCGGGCATCTGCGGTTCCGATCTGCATATTTATCACTGGAACATCGCCTACAGGATGAATCCCCCGATGATTATCGGGCACGAGTTTTCCGGTGTCGTCGCGGCCTGTGGCGAGGGCGTCGAAGCCTGGGAGAAAGGCGCGCGCGTCACGGCGGAGCCGTCCGCCATCATCTGCGGCGAATGCCGCTACTGTCGCACCGGCGCGTACAACATGTGTTCCGACCGCCGCGTCACGGGCTACTGGGTGAACGGCGGCTTCGCCGAATACGTCGTCGTCGGCGCGCACCGGCTGCATCGTCTGCCGGACTCCATCGGCTTTGACGAAGGCGCGCTCACCGAACCGCTGGCCTGTTGCGTTCATGGCGTGCACGAGCTGACGGGCATCGGGGCGGGCGATCTGGTGGCCGTATCGGGACCGGGCGCCATCGGCCTGATCTGCGCCCAACTGGCGAAAGCGGAAGGCGCGCAGGTGATGGTCATCGGCACCGGCGCCGACCGGGAAAGGCTGGCCACGGCCAAGGCCCTCGGGATGGATCATTGCGTCAACCTCGACGAGCAGGATCCCGTCATGCTCGCCCAGGAACTGACCGAGGGCGACGGCGCCGATGTCGTGCTCGAATGTTCCGGCGCCGGCCCTGCGGCGGCGATGGGTCTGGAGCTTGTGCGCAGACAGGGAAAATATACGCAGATAGGACTTTTCGGGAAGCCCGTCACCCTCGATTTCGAGCGTATCGCCTACAAGGAGATCAAAGTCACCGGCAGCCTGGGACAACGGTGGACCGCCTGGAAACGGGCCATCAGGATCATGGCGCAGGGCAAGGTCGATCTGAAGGCCGTGACCTCCGACAAATTTCCCCTCGCGCAATGGAAAGAGGCTTTCGACAAGTTCGAGGCAAGGAAGGGGCTCAAGATTCTGCTGGATCCGCGGCGGGCATCATGATCCCCGGTCCGGACGAACAAGGACGCGGCCGGCGCCCTGTTTTCATCAACGGCAAGTCAATGTCTTTTCCCGCAACCGAAACAACCTCATGTTTCAATCCACGCCCGTGGCCGGGCGAAACAGCCTGGAAGGGGTTACGCCCCTCCCAGGCCAGATTGTCCCCCTGAAGGGGGAGGTTTCCAACCGAAGTTTATTTTCGATGAAAGGAATCTTTATGAAACGCTTGTCCCGCTTGTCCCTATTGGCAGCCCTGCTGCTTTCCGTCGCCATGACCGCCTCCGCGGCCACCTACAAGAAGCAAACCATCATGGCCGCCTCGGCCAACACCCCTGGCAGCAACCACGGCGTCTTGCTGAACAGGTTCAAGGATATCGTCGAAAAGGAATCCGGCGGCGCCATTACCGTCAAAGTCTATCTTGGCGGCACCATGGGCGACGAAACGGCCAACGTCAAACAGATCCGCAACGCGGAACTGCACATCGCCACGCTGTTCGCCGGCAACCTGACGCCGTCCGCGCCGACGGCCAACGTGCTTTGCCTGCCCTACTTGTTCACCAGCATGGACGAGGCCTATGCGGTTCTGTCCGACAAGGCGTTCACCACGGCGCTCGCCGATCAGGTGGCCAAGGAATCCGGCGCCCGCCCGCTGGGCTGGATGATCGGCGGCTGGCGCAGCATCACCAATTCCAAGAAGCCCATCAACAAGCTGGAAGACCTCCAGGGCCTGAAAATCCGCGTCTCTCCCACCGCCATGCAGCTCGCCGCCTTCCGCGCCTGGGGCATCGAGCCTCATCCGATGGCCTGGTCGGAAGTGTTCAACGCGCTGCAACAGGGGGTGGTCGACGGTCAGGAAAACATGTACGTCACCAACCGCGACAACAAATTCTGGGAAGTCCAGAAATACATGACGGAAATCCACTACATGCTGTGGATCGGCCCGGTCATCGTCAGCGATGCCTGGTACAGGAAGCTGGACGCGGACACCCGCGCGCTGGTGGACAAGGCCGTCGAGACCGCCCAGAAGGAAGAGTGGGCCGCCGCCGAGAAAGAACAGTCCGACAGCAAGAAGCTCAGCATCGAGAACGGCATGCAAATAACCATCATCGACCCCGCCGAGGAAGTCCGCTGGCAGGAAAAAGCCCGCGGCGTATGGAAAGACTTCCTGAACACGCCGGAGATGAAATCCCTCACCGACAAGGCCCTGGCCGTCATCGCCGCCATGCCGAAGAAATAGCGTCTCCTGCTTCTGACTGGCGGAAGCTTCGCTTCCGCCAGTCAGGTATCAGGGTTCAGGGATCAGGTATCAGAAATATATCAGCGCCCCTTCGGGGCGATAGGGGATGAACAGAACCATGCCAGCTCGACTTTCTTCGCGGCGACGAAGTCGCCGGTAACTTTTTCCGATCCCTGACTCCTGATCCCTGATACCTGACCCCCTTTCGGAGCACTCGGACATGTCCTTACTGAAAAAAATATATTTCAATTTCGAAACCTATATCTGTGTCGTGCTGATCGGCATCATGATCCTCAGCCTCACGGCGCAGGTCGTCGTGCGCATCGTCACCGGCGGCGCCATCGCCTGGGCCGAGGAAGTGAGCCGGTTCAGCTTCATCTGCGCGGTGTATCTGGGAACCGCGGTGGCCGCGCAGAAACTCGCCCATGTGCGCGTCACCGCGCAGTTCATGTTCATGCCCTGGAAGGCGCGGCTGGTTTTCCGCATCATCGCCGACACCATTCTGTTCGCCTTCAACGTTTTCCTCGCCGTTTTCTGCTTCGACCTGGTGGCGAATTCCATTCAGTACGGGGAATTGTCCGCGACCCTCGGCGTAAACATCGCCTATGTGGAAGCCGCCATTCCCGTCGGCGCCGTGCTGATGAACTGGCGCATGGTCGAAACCTACATCCTCCACTGGCGCGCGGGCACGCTGCGCAAGATGGTGGCGGTGGAAACCGACATCGGTCTCGGTCCCGGGGAAGGAGCGGCGCCATGAGCGTTCTGACCGTTCTTCTCACTTCCATGACCGTGCTGTTCCTGCTGGGCCTGCCCATTTACGCCGCGCTGGCGATCGCCGCCACGCTGGCCCTGGTGACCAGCGACATCCTGCCCCTGGCGGTGGTCCAGTCCTCCCTCTATGACGGATTGAACATCTTTCCGCTGCTGGCCATTCCCTGTTTCATCGTCGCCGGCGCGCTGATGGAGCGCGGCAACATCACCAGCCAGATCATCAACGTCGTGCGCGCCCTGGTCGGGCGCATCTACGGAGGCATCGGCATCACCACCATTCTGGCCTGCGCCGTGTTCGCCTCCATCACCGGCTCGGCCACCTCGACGGTGGCGGCCATCGGAGCGATCATGGTTCCGGCCATGATAAGAAACGGTTATTCGCCGGCCTACGCCGGCGCAAGCTCGGCCTCGGGCGGCACCATCGGCATTCTCATTCCGCCCAGCAACCCGATGATCATCTATGCCATCGTCGCCAACATCTCCATCTCGGGCATGTTCGCCGCCGGCTTCATTCCCGGCTTCATCATGGCGGCGTCGCTGTCCGTCATGGCCTACATCCTCGCCCGGAGGGGCGGCTTCAAGGCGGATGAAACCATTGGCGAATTCACCTGGATGGCCTTCTTCAAAACCTGCAAGGAATCGTTCTTTTCCCTCGCCACGGTAGTGATCGTGCTCGGCTCCATTTATTCCGGCCTCGCCACCCCGGTGGAAGCCTCGGTCGTCTCCGTGGCATGGGCGTTGTTCGTCGGCACGATGGTCAACCGGGCGCTCACCTGGAAGGACATCTACGATTCCCTGGTCGAAGGCGTCATGCTGTGCGGCGCCATCACCGTCATCGTCGGCGCCTCCACCCTGTTCGGCAAGATTCTCACTTACGAGGAAGCGCCGGTGCGGCTGGCCGAATTCATGATCGCCATCACCCGCGACAAGTACATCATCATGCTGCTGATCGTGGCCATGCTCTACGTGCTCGGCATGTTCATCGAAACACTGGCCATGGTGATTCTCGTGACCCCGGTTCTGGTGCCGGTGCTCAGAGAGCTGGATATCAACCTCATCCATTTCGGCATCGTCATGGTCATCGCCAATGAGGTGGGGCTGCTCACGCCGCCGATGGGAGTCAACTTGTTCGTCGCCTCGCGATTGTCCGGGGTAAGCGTGGAGAAACTCGCCATCGCCGTGCTGCCGTACATCATCGTCATGACACTGGTGGTCCTGCTGGTGGTGTTCTGCGAACCCATTTCCACCTTCCTTCCAAGCCTGCTCGGCTTCAACTACTGAACGTGGAATCGGGAAGGAAAGCAAAAGCCCAAGGCGTCCTCTGCGGCGAAAGCAGGAATCTGCCGAGCCTATCGCTTTCACCCAGCGGGCGAATCCGCCGCCTTCTCCCTGTGGAAGGGAGAAGGGACACACCAGAGAAGCCCCGGAGCTTGCCGTTCCCCTCCCCCACATGTGGGGGAGGGTGCCCGAAGGGCGGGAGAGGGCCGGCGGTTCCATGGCAATGAGCGGTGTCTCACGGTCTCTCGAACCGCCGAGCGTGTCGCGTTTCATGTGATCGTATACTCGTCCAAAAAGGGTAAATGCGATTGCCCTGGATCGCCCGCGCGCGGAATCCGGAATACGGCGGTGAGCAGGCTACAATAGCGGACTGTTCAATCCCGGAAGCCCGCCATGAAACGCAACCGTCTTTCCTCGCGCAAACGCATGTCCTCGGATGCCACTGAACTCGGCCGCCTGGCCACCGGACTTGCCGAATCCGGGGGGCGGCTGGAGGAGGATTTCTGGAACCGGCAGATGGTCGAACTCATCGACCGCATTCTGCAAGAAGGCGTGGAGGAAGACCTGAATGCCTCGCTCGACCGCCTGTTCGATTCGCACGCGACGGCGCACGATTGCCTGGCCGACGCCATCGAGGCGCGCGCCGAGTCCTGCGTGCTGGCCCACCAGGGAAAAGACCACGACGTGCTGCTGTTCAGCGCGCCGCTGCTGGCGTGGTCGCGCTTTTCGATCCCGGCCGGAACGATCCCGCGGGAAACCTTGCAAACGCTCAAGGTGCATCTTGGCGCGCACGTCTTTTCCGCCGCCGCCCGGTTGGCCCTGGTCGATTACCTCTTCAGTCCCGATCAACTGCCGCGCAGCTTTGTCGACACCTGGCAACTGATGCGCGACCTGGGCGACGCGGCGCTGGGCGGCAAACCGCTGCAACTGGATATTTCGGACTTGCCGGAGACCAATCAGTTTCTTTCCGACACGCGCTATCTGATCGGCGCCGTCGCCGTGCCGCGCGGCATGCCGATCTTCCGCTGGAACGAGTCCGACGGCGTCACGCGCGAGTCGGCGCTCAAGGAGTGGGTCAAGCAGGGCGGGCCGTCGCTCGAATCCCTGCTCGCCGGCTGCGCTTTCCAGCCGCTCTTGGCCGACGCCTATCACGCCGCCTGCCGCCTGGCCGACATGGCTTCGCGCCCGTACTCGCTGCGCGCTTCGGTGGCTTTCCTGCAGACCACTTTCGGCAAGCCGGCCGAATCCCTGCGCGCGGTCGTCGGCGGCTTTTACGACAAGCGCCTGGAGGAATACCGCATCGGTTTCGGCCCGCGCAACAGCGACACGATCTACCACGGCATCGTCTGGCCGCTGCTCGGCAGCGAGGACGAAACGACGGACGTCGTCGGCGAGGTCGAGACGCTCCTGCGCGAGTCGGGCGTCAAGGAAGTGATCGTGCACAACCAGCAGTTCCCGTATGAGTTCTGCGACGATTGCGGCGCTCCGCTCTATCCCCACGTCGAAGGCGAGCCGGTGCACGCCGAGATGCCCGATCTCGACAACACGCCGTCGCAAACGCTGCACTGAGCGCCGCGCCGGAAGCGGCGCCCGGCGCGATCGTCCGTGGGCCGGCGGCCGGGCGCCTGTTCCGGCCGGCTGGAAATCAATCGCTTCCGGACTTGCGCAACAGCGCCAGGATCTGCCGCTGGACGGGATCCGGGCATTCGCGCCGGCCCATCACCAGCGGCCAGAGTTCGATGTCCTCCAGCTCGGCGAGGACGACGAACGCCGCCTCCTGCTCGGGGCTGAGTTTCGAAAAATGCCTGTCGAGAAAATTTCCCAGCAGCAAATCCATTTCGAGCTGCGCGCGGTGCGTGCACCGCCAGCGCAGACGTTTCATTTCGGCTTCGCTCAACATCGGATCGTCTCTTTCGCTCAAACCGGCAAAATATCCGCCCGGCCCACGCGGGCGCGTTCAGGTCTGCCCAGGATAAAAACAAATCGCCGGTTCATGTCACGAGCCTTTAGACTTGTCCGGTTTTGTAGCACATGGATTGTCCGCTTTTTATGCCGGGGATGGAACCTGGCGAACTCCTCGGGCGGTCTGTTTCAGCGCATCGATCAATCTCCATTCTGGCGTATGACTCGCCAATTTTCGTGGAAAATGGACAAGGCGCCGTCCAGATAGCGGTGTACGCGCACCTTGGTCACGATCCTCCTTGCCGCCCGCCTCCGGCGTCGTCCAGTAGTAGCTGCCGCGTTCGCTTGAGTTGAATTACCCTGAAAACCTCAGTTAGCCGATCCCGTTTGCATGATTTTCGAGTAAATGAAGGGATGGTGGAGGTCCGATGCCGGCGAGGGTGTGCTTGATACCAAGTTGCGATCAATAGGCCGTTGATATGCAAGTCCGACGTATCGGGATTCCGGTCATTTTTGGCGTATAGCGAGGGTTTGACCGCAACTTTGTATAAGTCCCACGAAGCGGGCGAGACGCCCGCGCTCCCGGATTTTGGCGCGAGAGAGTGGAGCGCGGGCGTCCCGCCCGCAATACGAGCCGCGAGATCGCATAACGCGGTCATTTTTGGCGTATCGCGAGGGTTTGACCGCAACTTGGCATTATGCGGGCTGAAGGGCTGTCGCTAATTTCTTGCTTTTCCGATATTGCCCGTGGGATAGAGGCGGTTTCTCTCGATTATTCACATTTTTCCCACTGGAAATCCAGCACATTGCGGGTTTCCCTGCTGAATTCCACGCCGATCAAATAGATCGCATGTTGCTTGTCGCGGTATTTATCCGCATACC
>JAISNE010000436.1 GCA_031276375.1 Accumulibacter sp. | reverse complement strand
CCGCCGTGGAAAAATCCGCGCAGCGAGCGATAGCGCGCGGCGCGGGTCTCGCGGATGCGGTTCAGCACCCGCCTGATCGGCACCCCGGAATGGATCAGCGCGTGCGAGGCCAGCATCATGGACAGTTCCAGCGTTTCCGGCACGATCTCGGCGGCTCCGGCGCGCTGCAGGGCGGCAAATTCCTTTTCGTCGGCGGTGCGCACCACCATCGGCAGCCCCGGCGCGATTTCCCGCGCGCGATACATGACCAGTTCGGCGGCCTTGACGTCGGAGAAGGATACGACCAGCACGCTGGCGCGGCTGACTCCCGCCGCGATCAGCGTTTCGCGCCGCCTGGCGTCGCCGTACACGACGTTTTCGCCGGCCGCCGCCGCTTTGGCGACGCGGTCCGGATCGAGGTCCAGCGCCAGGCACGAGACGCCTTCGCTGGCCATGAAGCGCGCCAGTTGCTGGCCGTTGCGCCCGAACCCGCAGATCACCGCGTGCTTTTCGGTGCGCATGGCCTTGGCCGCCAGGCGGGTCAACTGCATCGAGCGCAGCATCCATTCGCTGGAGACGAAGCGCAGCACCAGGCGCTCGCTGTAGTGCACCAGAAACGGCGCGCACAGGAGCGATACGACCAGGGCGGCGAGCGTGGCCTGCACCACGGCCGGCGGCGCCACGCCGGTCTGGCGGATCAGCGACAGCAGCACCAGGCCGAACTCTCCGCCGGCGCACAGCCACAGTCCGCTGCGCATGGCGCCTCCCGGCGAGGCGCCGAACAGCCGCGAGGCGGCGAAGACGACCGCGAATTTCACCAGCAGCAGCCCGGCCAGCAGGGCCAGCACGATGGACAGGTGCGCCAGCACCACGGGCAGGTCGAGCAGCATGCCGACGGTCACGAAAAAGAGCCCCATCAGCACGTCGCGGAAGGGTTTGATGTCTTCGGCCACTTCGTGGCGGAATTCGGTCTCCGAAATCAGCATGCCGGCCAGGAACGCGCCGAGGGCCATGGACAGGCCGGCGAGCTCGGTCAGGTAGGCCAGGCCGAGCGTCACCAGCAGCACGTTGAGCATGAACAGTTCGGCCGATTTGCCGCGCGCCACGACGACCAGCCAGCGGCTCAGTCCCCGTTTGCCGAAGTGCGTCACCACCATCAGCACGATCGCCGCCTTGACCACGGCGATTCCCATCAGCCAGGCCATCGTTTTGGGCGCCTGCGAAAACGAGGGGATGAGGATGAGCAGCGGCACCACCGCCAGATCCTGGAACAGCAGCACGCCGATCACTTCGCGCCCGTGCGGGGCATCGATTTCGGATCGCTCGCCGAGCAGCTTGACCAGCAGCGCGGTCGACGACATGGCCAGGGCGCCGCCGACGGACACGCCGGCCCGCCAGGAAAGTCCCGCGAGCATGGCGAGGCCGGTCACGACCAGCAATGTCGCCAGCACCTGCGCCGTGCCCAGGCCGAAGACGATGCGTTTCATGGCGAACAATTTGGGCAGCGAAAATTCGAGTCCGATGGAAAACATCATGAACACGATGCCGAATTCCGCCAGGTGGCTCACGTCGTCCACGTCGGGCACCAGGTTGAGGGCGTGCGGCCCGACCAGCGTCCCCACCAGGAGATAGCCGAGGATGGGCGGCAAGGCCAGACGCCGGAAAACGATGACCGACACCACGGAGGCGCCGAGGAGCATCAGGATGAGCGGGAGGGTAGGCATGTTTTTTTTGCCGCGGATGAGCGCGAAAAAAGCGGAAACGAGCGCCAGGAACCCCGTCCGGCAGGCTCCGGGCCGGAGTCGTCGGGGCTTCTGCTATACTCGCGCAATCATAACCGCTATGCCCCCATGAGCCAAATCCCAGCCATCGAACCGTCCCCGCAGGCTCTCGACCTGGCCCGCCAGGTGCTGCGCATCGAGGGGGAAGCCGTCCTGGCGCTGCGCGAGCGCATCGATCATGCTTTCCTGCGGGCATTGGCGCTGATCCTCAATTGCCGCGGGCGGGTCATCGTCAGCGGCATCGGCAAGTCGGGGCATATCGGCCGCAAGATCGCCGCGACGCTGGCCAGCACCGGAACGCCGGCGTTTTTCATGCATCCGGCGGAAGCCAGCCACGGCGACCTGGGCATGATTACCGCCGAGGATGTGGTGATCGGCATTTCCAATTCCGGCGAGAGCGCCGAACTGTTGAACATCGTCCCCTCGATCAAGCGCCGGGACGCGCGGCTGATCGCCATGACCGGCAACGGCCGGTCGACCCTGTCCCGCGACGCCGACGTGCATCTCGACGCCGGCGTGGCGCAGGAAGCGTGTCCGCTCAATCTCGCGCCGACCGCCAGCACCACCGCCGCGCTGGCGCTCGGCGACGCGCTCGCCGTCGCCCTGCTCGACGCGCGCGGCTTCGGCGCCGAGGATTTCGCCCGCTCGCACCCCGGCGGCGCGCTCGGACGCCGCCTGTTGATCCGCTTGCGCGATGTCATGCGCGCCGGCGAAGCGATTCCCGCCGTCGCGCCGGAGGCCAGCCTCGCGGAAACCATCCGGGAAATGACCCGCGGCACGCTCGGCATGGCCGCCGTGGTGTCGCCGGAGCGCAAGGTGCTGGGCATCTTTACCGACGGCGACCTGCGCCGCGCCGTGCTCCGGCACGCCAACCCGCAAAGCCTCGCCATCGGCGAGCTGATGACCCGCCATCCGCGCGTCATGGAGCCCGAGCGGCTGGCCGCCGAGGCCGTCGAGATGATGGAAAAACACAAGATCAACCAGATTCTGGTCGTCGACCGCGAAGAGCGCCTGGTTGGCGTCCTCAACATGCACGACTTGTTCCAGGCCAAGGCCATCTGATGAAACCGATCGAAGAATGCCGGGCGCGCGCCAGGCGTCTCAAGCTGATGATTTTCGACGTCGACGGCGTGCTCACCGACGGTTCCCTGTATTTCACCGACGCGGGCAGCGAAATCAAGGTGTTCTACGCGCGCGACGGCCACGGCCTGCGCATGCTGCAAGCGGAAGGCGTGACGCTGGCGATCATCACCGGAAGAAATGCCGCCTGCGTTGCCTGGCGCATGAAGAACCTCGGCATCGAATACGTCTACCAGGGCATCGAAAACAAGCTGGCGGCCTTGCACGAGCTGCTCGCCAGGCTTGGCGTGGACGCCAGCGAGGCGGGCTTCATGGGTGACGACGTGATCGACCTGCAAGCCATGGCCGCCTGCGGTTTCTCGGCCACCCCGTCCGACGGCTGCGAAATCAACCGGCAGCGCGCCGACTATATCGCCCGCTTTCCCGGCGGGCGCGGCGCCGCGCGCGAAGTCTGCGAATTCATCCTGGCGGCCCAGGGCAAGCTCGACGAGGCCATGACCCGCCACCTGCCTTTCCTGCCGATGATGGCCGGAAAATGAAACACTGGGGCAGCGCGCTTTTTCCGTTGAGCCTCCTCCTGGTGCTGACGCTCCTGACCTTCTGGCTGCGTTACGCCACGGAACTGGCCGAGCCGGGCCGCGACGGCAGGTACCGGCACGACCCCGACTACATGCTGGCCGACATCGTCCTGCGCAAGCTCGACCAGGACGGCCGGCTCAAATACACGCTGCGCGCCGCCGACGTCCGCCACTACCCGGACGACGACACGACCGACCTGCTCAA
>JAISNE010000384.1 GCA_031276375.1 Accumulibacter sp. | reverse complement strand
ATAGTCATATTGCGGCGCGTAGCGCCGGTAACCAGAAGACGGAGGATCGAAGACAGAGGACAGTAATATTCGCGGCGCGTAGCGCCGGTAATCGACTGTCTTCCGTCCTCTGTCTTCTGTCCCCTGAATCTCACCCCGACCTATGCGCTCTGTCCTCCGTCCTCTGTCCGCCTTCGGCGAGGAGAAGAAAAACTCTCCTCGCTGGTTTGGCGTGGCAGGCATGACGGCAAGCTCCCGCGCGCGGAGATGGAAGAAACGGCGAGCGAGCCTGCGGCTCGCATGGCGGGCGGGACGCCCGCGCTCCGGGTGTTCAGAGGATAGTCATATTGCGGCGCGTAGCGCCGGTAACCAGAGGACGGAGGATCGAAGACAGATGACAGTAATATTCGCGGCGCGTAGCGCCGGTAATCGACTGTCTTCCGTCCTCTGTCTTCTGTCCTCTGAATCTCACCCCGACGCAAGGCGGGTGGGTTATTCGATGCCGGGGTTAGTTTCACGATCATAAGGGGCCGCATAGAGATCAAGCGCCTCCTCCCTCGCGGCGACAAATCCGGCTCTCACCCTTGGAATACGCCATTCTTTCTTATACTTGCCAGGGTTTCGGAGTGTTTTTTTAAAAGGCAGCGAACGGCCTCGTAGCTGAACGATTCGGCATAGCCCAATTGCACCACGCGATCCGCCAGCAAGCGCAAGGTCCAACGGTCATGCCCCTCTGGCGCGGGCGTATAGGCAAGCGCGACGATCCGCGCACCCTGCTTCTCCGTCAGCTTCGGCTTTTTCCCAGGACGTGACTTTTCTTGCAGGGCCGCCTCCACGCCTTCATTGACAAATTTTTGCCGGGTTCGATATACCGTCACGGCAGAAACCGACAGCGCCTTCATGATCTCTTTGTCCTTCTCTCCGGCCGCCGCCTTCAGCAGGATCCGCGCTTGCGTTTGCCGGTATGCCGTGCTTTCCCCATCGCGCAGCAACGATTCCAGCATCTCCTTCTCTTCCGCTTTCAGCGTCACTCGGTATTCGTGACGCGGCTTCTCTCGCAGGGCCGCCTCCACGCCTTCATTGACAAATTTTTGCCGGGTTCGATACACCGCCGAGGCAGAAACCGACAGCGCCTTCATGCTCTCTCTGCCCGTCTCTCCATCCGCCGCCTTCAGCAGGATCCGCGCTCGCGTTTGCCGGTACGCCGTGCTCTCCCCATCGCGCAGCAACGATTCCAGCATCTCCTTCTCTTCCGGTCTCAGCGTCACCCGGTATTCGTAACGTGGCTTCTCTTGCAGGGCCGCCTCCACGCCTTGCTCGACACATCTTTGCCGGGTTCGATACACCGCCATGGCGGAAACCGACAGCGCCTTCATGGTCTCTTTGTCCGTCTCTCCATCCGCCGCCTTCAGCAGGATCCGCGCTCGCGTTTGCTGGTACGCCGTGCTTTCCCCATCGCGCAGCAACGATTCCAGCATCTCCTTCTCTTCCGGTCTCAGCGTCACCCGGTATTTGTGCCAACGGACCGGCAAACATCCATCGCCTCGCGTTTCGCCTTCGCCCCATTCCGCTATCTTCCGGGCAATCCCCGTCTGATATCCAAGCGCGTCCATCGTGACGATACAGCCCTTGAGCATCAGGGTTTCCAGAAGCGCCTTGACGTCCTCGATTTCCTTGGCCTTCCCACGCACACCTTCCCGCACGAAGCCGCGGATCATGTGCAACGCCGTGTTCGGCCCGTCCCGCGAACCCCGTGCCGTTTTGCCGTCGATTGCCACGACAACGCTCCCCAGACTCATGACCCACTTCCGTAAACACGCCTTGAACACCTTCGCGTTCAACCGCCAGAAGACCCGACGGAAGGTGTAGTACGACGCTGTTCCGTTCGGGAGTTTCAGATACTTCTTGAGCCAGGCTTCGTTGTCCTTTCCCCACTCGACGACATCTCCCCAGCTCTCCGCGCCGCACAGGATCGCGCATAGCGCGATCACGATCATTTCGAGCAGATCGAACTGCGGCTCGCCGCGGAAGTCTTTCAGTCGGGAAAACACATTCATCAGGGATTTTTTGGGCATGTCCGTCTCCTGGCAAAAATCGAGAGTAGACCCGATTTTGGCAGGGTTTACAATGATTTATCATAAGTGTTTGAATGTAAAAGATTTTTTGGCGCTGTTGGCGATCAAGGCGAGGGGCGCCCTGCTCCCCCTTGGGATGGACGGGAGCAGGATGCTCCCGCTACCTTGGCGCCATCCGGCGCGTCCCCCCTCCCCCGCCCGCCCGTGGGGCGGGTCGGGCGGTGCTCAATGTCCAGCGCCGGACGCGGTGGCATGGAGTTTCAGTGCGCCTCGTCCCAGTTGGCTCCGATGCCGACTTCGACCGCCAGCGGCACGCGCAGTTGGGCGATTTGCGTCATCAGCGGCGGCAGCGCGGCGCGCACTTGCGCCAGTTCGTCGTCCGGCACTTCCAGCACCAGTTCGTCGTGCACTTGCAGGATCAGTTTCGCGCGCGACTTTTCGCGGTCGATCCAGTGCTGCACGGCGATCATCGCCAGCTTGATGAGATCGGCCGCCGTTCCCTGCATCGGCGCGTTGATCGCCGCGCGTTCGGCGCCCTGACGGCGGTTGGTCTGCGCCGCCGCGATGTCCGGCAGCCACAGGCGGCGACCAAAGACGGTTTCGACGTGGCCGTCGATCCTCGCCGCGTTGCGCGTTTGCTCCATGTATCCGGCGACGCCGGGGTAGCGCGCGAAATAGCGGTCGATGTAGTTCCGCGCCGCGTCGCGTTCGAGGCCGAGCTGGCGCGCCAGGCCGAAGGCGCTCATGCCGTAGATCAGCCCGAAGTTGATGACCTTGGCCACGCGCCGCTGCTCCGGACTGACTTCGAGCGGGGTGACGCCGAAGATTTCCGCCGCCGTGGCGCGGTGCACGTCCTCGCCGTGGGCGAAAGCCTCGGTCAGGCGCGCGTCTTCCGAAAGATGCGCCATGATGCGCAGCTCGATCTGCGAGTAGTCGGCCGAGACGATGCGGGCGCCCGGCGGCGCGATGAACGCCGAGCGGATGCGCCGCCCTTCGGCGGTGCGCGCCGGGATGTTCTGCAGATTGGGGTCGCTCGACGCCAGCCGGCCGGTGACGGCCACCGCCTGCGCGTAGCTGGTATGCACGCGCCCGGTGCGCGGGTTGATCATCTTCGGCAGCTTGTCGGTGTAAGTGCCTTTCAGCTTGGCGAACTGGCGCTGTTCGAGCAGCAGTTTCGGCAGCGGATAGTCGAGCGCCAGTTCGGAGAGCACCTCTTCGTTGGTCGACGGCGTGCCGGACGGGGTTTTTTTCCGGGCGGGCAGGCCGAGTTTGCCGAACAGGATGTCGGCGAGCTGTTTCGTGGAATTGACGTTGAACGGCTGCCCGGCCAGTTCGTATGCCTGCTGTTCCAGTTCCATCAGGCGCTTGCCGAGTTCTTCGCTCTGCCGGGCGAGCCGCTCCGCGTCGATCAGCACGCCGGCGCGCTCCATGCGGTAGAGAATGTCGCGCACCGGGATTTCGATCTCGCCGTAAATGTAGGCGAAACCCGCGTCGGCGGCGATTCGCGGATACAGCCGCTGTTGCAGGCGCAGGCAAAGATCGGAATCCTCCGCGCCGTATTCGGCGGCCTGGGCGACATTCACCTGGTTGAAGGCGATCTGGTTGGCTCCCTTGCCGCACAGGTCTTCGTAGGCGATCGTTTCGAGTCCGAGATGGCGCAGCGCGAGCTGGCCGAGGTCGTGGCCGCGCACGCCGGATTTGCCCGCTTCGAGCACGTAGGATTGCAGCAGCGTATCGTGCGCGACGCCGGCGAGCGCGATCCCGTGGTTGGCGAAGACGTGCTGGTCGTACTTGAGGTTCTGCCCGATCTTGGCGCGCCGCGGCGATTCGAGCCACGGCTTCAGGCGCGAAAGCGCCTCGTCGAGCGGCAGTTGCGCGGGCGCGCCGGGGTAGTCGTGCGCCAGCGGCAGATAGGCCGCCTGGCCGGGCGCGATGGCGAAGGAGATGCCGACGATGCGCGCGGCGAACGGGTCGAGGCTGGTCGTCTCGGTATCGACGGCGGTCAGCGGCGCGCTCTCGATCTTGTTCAGCCAGTCCTCGAAAGACGGCCAGTCGAGGATCGCCGCATAGTCTTTCTCGGGCGCCGGGAGAAGGGACGGGGGCGGCGCGCCGCCATCGCCGGCATCGCCGGAAAGCGCCGGCGTCTCTTGCGCGAGCATGTCTTTGAGCCACGATTTCATTTCGTAGCGGGTAAACAATTCGGCCAGCTTTTCGCGTTCGAGCGGGCGCGGCGCAAGCTCCTCGGGCCGCGCGGGCAGATCGAGATCGCAGCGCACGGTCACCAGCTTCCGGCCGAGCGGGAGAAAATCGAGCGCGGCGCGCAGGTTTTCGCCGACCACGCCGCCGATGTCGGCGGCCGCGGCGATCACGCCGTCGAGCGAGCCGTATTGCGTCAGCCATTTGAGCGCCGTTTTCGGGCCGACCTTGGGCACGCCCGGCACGTTGTCGACCGCGTCGCCGACCAGCGCCAGGTAGTCGACGATGCGCGCGGGTTCCACGCCGAACTTGGCCAGCACGCCGGCTTCGTCGAGCGTTTCGTTGCTCATCGTATTGACCAGCGTGATCCGCGCGTCGACCAGCTGCGCCAGATCCTTGTCGCCGGTCGACACCAGCACGCTCAGGCCCTGCGCGGCGGCCCGCCTGGCCAGCGTGCCGATCACGTCGTCGGCCTCGACGCCGTCGATCGTCAGGATCGGCCAGCCGAAAGCCGCGACGCAGGCGTGGATCGACGCGATCTGGGCAACCAGGTCGGCGGGCATCGGCGGGCGGTTGGCCTTATACTCGGGATACCAGTCGTCGCGGAACGTCTTGCCCTTGGCATCGAAGACGCAAGCCTTGCAAGTTACGTCCCGCGCCCTGGTGTCGGCGTCGAGCCGGCGCAGCATGGCCAGCACGCCGTAGATGGCGCCGGTCGGCTCCCCCTGCGTATTGCGCAGGTCGGGCATGGCGTGAAAGGCGCGGTAGAGGTACGAGGATCCGTCGACCAGCAGCAAGGTAGGCATGATTTGAAAGCGAGACGATGAGCGAAAAAGAAAAGATTCCCCACCTGGAGAACCCCGACGCCGTGAAATTCACCGCGTCGCGGGAAGCCTGGCGAGTGTTCGGCATTATGTCAGAGTTTGTCGAGGCCGCGCAGCGGCTGGCGGAAATCTGCCCGGCGGTGTCGATCTTCGGCAGCGCGCGCCTCTTGCCCGATTCGCCCCATTACCGGCTTGCCGAGACGATTGCCCGGCGGCTTTCGGACGCCGGCTTCTCGGTCATTTCGGGCGGCGGCCCCGGCATCATGGAAGCGGCCAACAAGGGCGCCTACCAGGGCCGCTCGCCGAGCATCGGACTGAACATCCAGTTGCCGCGCGAGCAGCAAAGCAACAGCTACCAGGACATCTCGCAGACCTTCCGCCACTTCTTCGCGCGCAAGTACATGTTCGTGCG
>JAISNE010000298.1 GCA_031276375.1 Accumulibacter sp. | reverse complement strand
TCTTCCGGTTCTTCCATGAGTTCCGACGCCATGATGTTGATTCGGCACGCTTTTCGGCGTGCGTGTCTAGGGCAAGAAGTTTTTCATCTGTTTCTCCCCGCCCCTTCCTGTCCAGGAATCCCGGTAACAGGAAGGAAAAGGCGGCGCGCGAAACGCGAAATTATCGTTGGTGAGTCATGTTGTAAGTTTTTTGTGTGATTACCGGCGGCAAGCCGCCCCTGGAAAGACCGTGCTCTGTCTTCAGTCTTCTTGCTTGCTTGCTTGCTTGCTTGCTTGCTTGCTTGCTTGCTTGCTTGCTTGCTTGCTTGCTTGCTTGCTTGCTTGCTTGCAAAAATTGTGAAGGCGAATGTCATTTTGTCAAGTCTTTTTACACTTTTTTTGCGGGATTTCCGTGTCAGAAACTTTATGACGGAATATTACCCTTTTTACCCTTTCCGCGTGCGCGGGAGTTGTGTATCGAGCTTTGGCGAAGAATTTTTTTTCGGGTGTTGGATTTTTGCGTCATCAGGGATCAGGTTTCAGGGATCAGAGAAAGTTACCGGCGCTTCGCGCCGCAAGCTTGGACGACGGCGAGGACGCCGTCGTGGTCAACATTCGCGGGCGCGAAGCGCCCGGTAACTGACTGTCCTCAGTCTTCAGTCCTCTGTCCTCTGGATTCAACGTGTGACGAAGCCGGGCTGGTAGCCGAGCGCCGCGCGGATTCTTTCGGCGACTTTTTCGGCGTCGGCGCGGCTGCCGTATGGGCCGAGTTGAACGCGATAGACGCCATCGCCCGGCGGCACCTGGATATCTTCCGTCAACCAGTCCAGCTCGCGCGTCAGGTGGGCGCGCAGGCTTTCGGCGTTATCGGCGCTGGAGAAGGCGCCGAGCTGCAGGAAGATGCTTTTGGGCGCGCCGGCGGCGGACGCCGGCTTGGCGCTTCCAGCCGCCTCGCCGTCGTCCATGGGCTGTTGCGCGAGCCGCGTCATGAACTGTTCGAGTTCATCGTGCCGGGGGGCGATGAGCGGCGGTTTGGCCGGCAGGACCGGCGCCGGGGACTCGGCCTGGAGCGGCGCGCCCGGCCCGGCCGGGAGCAGGCTCTGGACTTCGACTCGCGCCCTGCCGTTGTCGATGTAGCCGAGGCGATGGGCGGCCGCGTACGACAGGTCGATGATCCGGTCGGCGTGGAAGGGACCGCGGTCGATCACGCGCACCACCACCGATCTTCCGTTGTCGAGGTTGGTCACGCGCGCGTAGCAGGGCAGCGCCAGCGTCGGATGCGCGGCGGTCATGGCGAACATATCGTAAGGCTCGCCGATCGAGGTTTTCTGGCCGTGGAATTTCTTTCCGTACCAACTGGCGATGCCGCGCTGGCGCACTGGTTTCAGGGTGGTGTTGGGCACGTAGGATTTGCCGAGCACGACGTAGGGGCGGTTGGCGCCGCGATGCAGCGGCTCCAGGCGCGGCCGGGCGTCGGGAATGCGCTCGAGGTCGACGGGAATCTCGTCGGCCGGGCCATCGTCCTTGTAGTAGGCGCCATCGCGCTTTTGCGCGGCGCCGGATTTGCGCGGCGGTTGTTCGCGCGCGGGCTGGCCGCCGCAGCCGGCGAGCAGGAACAAGAGGCAGATCGCGCCGGACAGCAGACAGCGTTCGGTTTTCCCCACGCCATGCTCCTCGAAAAGTCTATTGTTTTACCAGCATCCGGTGCGACTGGATGCTCATCAGGATGCCGATGCCGAGAAACAGCGAGACCAGCGCCGTGCCGCCGTAGCTCATGAACGGCAGCGGCACGCCGACCACCGGCAGGATGCCGCTGACCATGCCCATGTTGACGAATACGTAGGTGAAGAAACTGAGCGTGATCGAGCCGGCCAGCACGCGGGCGAACAGGGTGGACGCCTTGGCGGTGATCATCAGCCCGCGGGCGATCAGCGCCAGATAGAGGATCAGCAGGATGCTGTTGCCGACCAGTCCGCGCTCCTCGGAAAACACCGCGAAAATGAAATCGGTATGCCGTTCCAGGATGAACCCCAGGTGTGTTTGCGTGCCTTGCAGCCAGCCCCGGCCGAACGGGCCGCCGGCGCCGATGGCGATGGTGGACTGGATGATGTGGTAGCCGGCGCCGAGCGGATCGGAGGTCGGGTCGATCAGCGTCAGGATCCGCCGGCGCTGGTAGTCGTAGAGCATGCTCCAGATGAAAGGCGTCGCCGCGATGCCGGTCACGATCATGCCGACGATGATTTTCCAGGGCAGCCCGGCGAAGAAGATGACGTAGAAGCCGGCCGCGCCGACCAGGACGGCGCTGCCGAGATCGGGCTGTTTGGCGATCAGGGCGAACGGCACGGCCAGCAGCAGCCCGGCGACGACATAGTGGCGGATTCTCCGCAGGGTCTCGTGTTTGTGGAAATACCAGGCGAGCATCAGCGGCATGGCGATCTTGAGGATTTCCGCCGGCTGGATGCGCGTGAAGCCGATCGACAGCCAGCGCCGGGCGCCATTGACCTTGATGCCGAACGGAAAGACGAGCACCAGCAGCAGCACGCCGAAGACGTAGAGCGGCACCGCGTAGCGCATCAGTTTCTGCGGCGGCAGTTGGGCGACCAGCCACATGGCCAGCAGGCCGACGCCCAGGTTCGTCAACTGCGCGGCGGCGCGGTCGGTGGTGTACATCGTGGCGCTGTAGATGGTGGCCAGGCCGAAGCCCATGATCGCCAGCGCGATGGCCAGGAGCGGCCCGTCGATGTTCTCGACGAGGCGCCGGCGGAGACCCTGAAAGGTCAGCGGGGCCATCGTCATTCCTCGTCCTCGCCATTTTCCACGGCGGCCTCGTCTTCCCTGGCCGGGCCTTTTTCCCGCTGGCCGAGGAGATAGTAGTCCAGCACCATGCGCGCGATCGGCGCCGCCGACTGCGCCCCGAAACCTCCGTTTTCGACCAGCACGACGAGGGCGATCCTGGGCTGCTCCGCCGGGGCGAAGGCGATGAACAGGGCGTGATCGCGCAATTCCTGCCTGAGCTTGCTCGCCTTGTAGTCGCTGCCTTTCAGGCTGAACACCTGGGCCGTGCCGGTCTTGCCGCCGGAGACGTAGCCGGCGTCGCCGAAGGCGCGGGCGCCGGTGCCTTCCTTGTTGACGCCGACCATCGCCTTCTTGACGAAATCGATGTTCCGCTGTTTCCACGGCAGTCGGCGCAGCGGTTCCGGCTCGATCATCGTCTTTTCCCCGCTGCGGCTGTCGGTGATGTATTTGACCAGATGCGGGCGGAACAGCACGCCGTCGTTGGCCAGGGTGGCCACCGCCTGCGCCAGTTGCACCGGCGTATAGGCGTTGTAGCCCTGGCCGATGCCGATCGAGATGGTCTCGCCGGCGAACCAGCGCTGCTGCGCGGGACGCTTGAAGTGGCGCTTCTTCCATTCCGGCGAGGGCAGCACGCCTTCCGCCTCGCCGTCGATGTCGATGCCGGTCTTGCTGCCGAAGCCGAGCGGTTTCATGAAGCGCGCGATGGCCTCGATGCCCATGTCGTTGGCCAGCATGTAGTAGTAGGTGTCGCAGGAATGGACGATCGATTTGTACATGTCGACGACGCCGTGGCCGCCCCGCTTTTCGTCGCGGAAGGTGTGCCCGCCGAAACTGAAGAACCCGGGGTCGAAGAAGGATTGGGTCGGCGTGCGCTTGCCGGTTTCCAGCGCCGCCAGCGCCATGAACGGCTTGAACGTCGAGCCGATCGGATAGGCGCCCTTGATGGCGCGGTTGAACATCGGCCGGTCCGGCGAGTTGTTGAGCACATCCCAGTCCTCGGAACGGATGCCGTCGATGAACAGGTTGGGATCGAAGCTCGGCGTCGACACCAGCGCCAGGATGCCGCCGGTCGCCGGTTCGATGGCGACCAGGGCGCCGCGCCGCTCGCCGAAAGCCTTCTCCGCCATTTCCTGCAACTTGATGTCGAGCGTCAGGGTCAGCTTGCTGCCGGGCACCGGCGCGGTGCGCGACAGGTTGCGCACGGTACGCCCGCCGGCATCGGTCTCCACCGTCTCGTAACCGGTCTCGCCATGCAGCTTGAATTCGTAGTTCCTTTCCAGCCCGCTCTTGCCAAAGTGCTCGGTGCCCTTGTAATTGGAGCCTTGCCCGCTTTCCTCGATGATTTCCAGGTCGGTTTTGTCGATGCGGTTGATGTAGCCGATGGCGTGCGTGCCGACCGGGCCGAGCGGGTACTGGCGGAACAGGCGCGCCTTGACCTCGACGCCGGGAAAGCGGTAGCGGTTGGCGGCGAAACGGGCCACTTCCTCGTCGCTCAGGCGCGTGCGGATCGGCAGGCTGTCGAACGGCCGGCTTTCCTCGGCCAGCTTGTGGAAACGCCGTTTGTCCTTGGGCTGGATTTCGACGAACTCGCCGAGCGACTCGATCGTCCGCTCGAGATCCTCGACCTTCGATGGCGTGATTTCCAGCGTGAAGGCCGAATAGTTGCGCGCCAGGACGATGCCGTTGCGATCCTCGATGATGCCGCGGTTGGGCGGCAGCGGCACCAGCGAAATGCGGTTGTCCTCGGCGCGGGTGGTGTAGTACTCGTGCTGGGACACCTGCAGGAAGAACAGGCGGCCAAACAGCAGCGAAAAGGCCAGCACCACCATGCCGGCGGCGAAGGCGACGCGGAAGCGGAAGCGGGCAAGATCGCTGTCCTGTGGTTTTTGCGTGGCGCGGATCAGCACGGCGGGGCCTTCAGATCGGACGGTTCTCGTCGTGTTCCTCCGGCTGGAATTGCGGCAGCAGGAGCACGAAAGTCAGTGGCGTCCACAGCACCGCGCCGACGAACGGGCCGAGGAAATAGGAAAAGCCGGGCAGCGCCACGTCGGGCATGGCGCGGGCCAGAAACTGCACGCCCTGGACCATGAGCAGCAAGGGCAGCACGTGCAGCGCCTGCTTGACCAGCGAAAACCACAAAATGCGCCGGGAAAAGGCGGCTCCGGCATAAGCGGCCAGGACGTAGGCCAGCGCGTGTTGTCCAAACAGACTGGCGTCGGCCACGTCCATGACCAGCCCGAGCAGAAAACCGGCGCCCATGCCGGCCCGCCGCGGTTCGCGGACACTCCAGAAGATGAGCACCAGCGCCACCCAGTCGGGCATCCAGGGCCAGTCCGAGGTCGGCAGGAAGTTCAGCAGCAGCGCGATGAACA
>JAISNE010000269.1 GCA_031276375.1 Accumulibacter sp. | reverse complement strand
AATCCCGGCCAGCGCGCCGGAAATGTCGCCAAGCCCCGCGCGATAGCCGCCAATCGAACTTTCCTTGCCATTGACCATGAGGGATGGCGCGATCTGGCTGTCCCCCAGCACCACGCCCGTGCGCTGAAAATATTCGTCGTAGGATTTTTTCCATCCAAAGACAATCTTGTTCGCCATCTTGTGGTATTCGGCGTTGCGCTGCACATCCTTGCCAACGCTCAGCGCGCCCAGGATGATGCCCATAATGACCAGCACCAAGGCAATCTCGATCAGCGTAAAACCGTTCTGGCAAGCAGAACCGGTGCGAGCCGTTTTCATGATTTCGTCCTATTGGTTCATTTTGTAGATGGCGACGACCGTCTCGATCTGGTTTTCGTCGAGTTGATCACCGACGGTGGTGGCCCCGGTCGTGACATTGTTGGTGGTGTATTTCTGGGTATTGTTCGCGCCCCATTCGAGGCCGGCTTGATTGCCCATGCCATTATCAATGCCTTCCTGCCGGAACACGCCTTCCCGCGCGTCGGGCTTGCCGTCTATCATCTGATCCAGCGATCGCGCCAGATCCGGCGTCAGCCCGGTGACGACCATCACATTTCCCGCGCCGACCGCTGTGCCTGGTTTGTTCCACTGAAAGCAGACCTGGATTTCCTGCGGGTTTCCGTTACTGTCGAGATAGACATAGCGATCCTCGCGCCCCTCCGCGCGTCCCGGCGGCATCCGGACGCCTGCTTTTTGCATCAGCTCGCGCAGATCGAACCCCCCGCTGCTTTCGTGGGCGCGGGTCATTTTCGGCCCCTGCGCGCCATGACAGAGCGCGGGCGGCAAGGTGGGGGTGGATGCCATATCGCCGCCGGACACCACGCCATCTGCCGTTACAGTGGCATTGTGATGAGCGCCGTTGACCATGTAGCGCGGTTCCTGCTGATTGTCGCCAACCGGGTAGCCCGTGCGCTGACCGTAAGCGTTATAGGCAACCGCCCATTGGTCGATGAATTTCTGTTTGATTTTTGCGTACTCGGCGTTGCGCTGAACATCCTTGCCGATGGAGACAGCGCCCAGAATCAGGCCGATGATGACCAGCACGACAGCGATTTCAACCAGGGTGAACCCTTTGCAGGCATGGCGGCTGGGAGCATGGAATTTGCGTTGTGTTTTCATGGATGTCGTGAACTCGTAAAGAAGGAACACGTACATTCTTGAAAAAAAATATGACCGCACAATGACAAAACGCGGATTTTTCGCTCACGACCAAAATCGGGGGAGAACAAGCCGTCATGTCGATCGCGGCAGGCCAAGCCGGTTGTTCACGCCGGAGTCGAACCGGCCACGCGGATCGACGCGCTCAAAAGTAGGGGGAGCATCCTGCTCCCCAATGGGGGCTGGAAGCCCCCCCACGTTTCGCCATGACGGATCGGGTGGGGTCAGGCGGGTCTTGACACTTGAGCGGACACGCGAGATCGATGGCAAGGGACCTGCCCCGCGAAACTTCTCCGCCTTTTCGCAAGTTCGCGCCGGCGCTGTTGCGCCGGGATGAGACAACTATCCAAGACAATCGTTGCGAGGAGCGCCGTCATCGAGGAAATTCATCAGGAGGAGTCCTCGATCCTTCACCCAGCGGCCGCGTCATGAGGACGCTATCTACCCATCGATCATGTTTCCAGCCTATGGTCTTGAGCTGACCGGCGTGTTGAAAGCCAAGGCTCCGATGCAGGCCGATGGACGCGAGGTTGCCGCTGTCGCCGATGACCGCCACCATCAATCTGAAGCCTTTCTTCTCGCAGCGGGCGATGAGTTCGGCCAGGAGCGCCCGGCCCACGCCGCTGCGCCGATGGTCTGGTGAAATGTAGATCGAGTTCTCGCATGAGAAACGGTAGGCGGCCCGCGGGCGATAGACGCTGGCGTAGGCGTATCCCGCCACCGTTCCGCCCGGCGCGGTCGTGGCGACCAGATGCGGGAAGCCGTTATCGATCACCGCCTGCCGCCTCCGCGCCATCTCGTCCTCCGGAGGCGCTTCAAGCTCGAAACTCGCCAAGCCAAAACGCACCCAGTGAGCATAGATGCGAGCTATTTGGGGAACATCACCGGGAAGGCTGTCCCGAACCGTCGGGCGGCTTGTTTTTCCTTCATTCGGCTGCGTCATTATTTTCTCCGGAATCGTTTACGGCATTTTTGCGGCACTCCGCGCCCTGAAAATCCGCCGTGCCGGGAAGCGGCCCGACGCGCTCATCGGCGCGTCCTGGCCCGCGGGTTCAGGAGGAGAGGCAAAATGGCGCGGCCCATTCGGTGGAGGGATACGTCAATCCGGACGGCTTACCCCAGTCGGCGGCGAAACTCACGGCATTGACGCGCGCTTCCGGCCTGCCGGCCTCCTCTCCGGGAACGGCCCGCAGGACGGCGGCGGCCTCCAGCGCGCACAAAGTGGGGAGGCCCGCCTCGTCGCGGGCGCGCAGGCAGAAGTCGGCGTCCTCGAAAAACACCGGGGCATACCTTGGCCGGAATCCGCCAAGATCGGCAAAGACCCCGGCGGGAAGCAGCAGGCAGGCGGCTGGGGCGCAGTCGACCCGCATCCAGTTCGCGGCGCCGGCGTCGGCCTCGCGCACGAGATGTATTTCGCCCGCCGCGTCGACACGCCCGCCGCAACAGTTTTCCGCTCCGGCGCGGTCCGCGCGAAGGCGGGGCGTGACGATGGCCTTCCCGCCGTGTTCGGCGTCCACCGCCAGCATGGCGGCGATGGCGTTGGGCGCGAGCGCGACGTCCGGGGAAAGGAACAGCAGGCGCTGGCCGCGCGCCAGTCCGGCGGCGTGGTTGTGCGCCAGCGCGCGCCCGAGCGGGCGCGGGTGCCCGATCAGGCTCATTCGTCCGACGGCGAATTCGGCCAGCGTCCGCGCCAGCTCGGCGTCGCCGTCGGCGATGAGGATGATTTCCGTGTGTTCCGGATCGGGCAAGGCATTTCCCAGCGCCTCGAAACAGGCGCCGAGCGCGGGCGTCGCGCCGGTCATGTGGACGATCACGGAAAGCGTGTAGGCGGCTTCCGGCGCGCGGCACACCGTGACGGCGTCGGCGACGCGCTCGCGCAACTCCTCGACGCGCGGTATTTGCGCCAGCCATGTCCCGATCCGGCTCAGGTAAGCGCGGACCACGTCCATCCTTTTTTTGTCCTGGCTCAGAGCGTCGCCCCCTTCGCGCCATGCCGTGAGAATGCCGTGCAGTTCGGTGAAATCGTTCGGATCGTCACTCTCCTGGCGCCACGCTGTCAGCGCGTTGTGCAAATCGATGACATTTTCCAGATTGTCGTTCCCCTTGCGCCAGACGTATTCGCCAATGACGCACGCCCGGTACGCGAAGCGATGGAAGCGGGACAGGCGCATACAGAAATCCCAGTCTTCGAAAACCTTGAGGTATTCGCGGAAATAGCCGACTTCGTCCAGGCATCGCTTTTCGTGCATGACACATAACATCGGGAAGATGTTCTTGCGCAGCAGTTTTTGGGGATCGGCCTCTTCCGACAGCACCATCTCTCCGTTGAAAACCATCCCGAGAGGACCGCTTTTCTGGTACAGAAAGGTGATCTTGGCGTCGGTATGCGCCACGGCGGCATGGCTCTTCCGGATCGTGTCGAGCAGCGTTTCCAGATGATTTTCGTAATAGCAATCGTCGTCGTCGAGATAGGCGATGTAACGGCCACGCGCGGCGCGCAGGCCGGTATTCCTCGCGGCCGACACACCCTGGTTCGTTTCGTGACAGAGGTAGCGGATGTCCAGCCGCCCGGCGAACGGCTCGATGGCGGGAAGCGGGTCTTTCCCCCCGTCGTTGACGATCACCGCCTCGAAATCCCCGAACGTTTGCCGGCACAGGCTCTCCAGCGCCAAGGCCAGCAACTCCGGACGGTTCATGGTGGGAATGATGACGGAAACCAGCGGCGCGGAAGCGGCGCCCGGCCCAGGCTTGTTTGGCGCTTGTACGATGCTCATGGAGGAAAGACCAGGATGTTCGGGAGATTTGAGGGATCAGGATCGGTCCTATTTTAAGGAAACACTGAACAATCAGGCAAATCAGGGCAAGCGGAACGAAAATTGAGCAAAGTCGTCGCATCCGGCGTTTGCTCATCCCCCAGGTCCATCCGGCGGAGATCCCGGAACAAGGGAACGTCGTACAGCGCCTCTTCGCCGGCTTCGTCCGCCAGATTGAACCCGTTCGCCAGGAAGTACATGCGCCGTATCCGCGAGAGCCTTGCCGGCGGCTTTCCGTTCCCCGCCTTCCGGGTAGCACGGCTCGATCAACGCGCACGGCGCCAGCCTCTCCATGCGCGACAGAAAGGCTTCCTTGCGCGTCTTCCGACTGTGTTTCTCGAATTCTGTCACCGTTGCGAATGTCTGTTGTTTCATCCTTGAAACCCGACGCTTCTGTTTCCTCGAATAAACCTGTATAAAACTCGATTCATGTTCGGAATTCACGAAACGTATGGGAGAAACCGAGGATGTTGAATTATCGTCACCTTTACTATTTCTGGATGGTCAGCAAGGAAGGCGGGTTTGCTCGGGCCGCCGAACGGCTTGACATGGCGGTCCAGACCATCAGCGTGCAAGTGCATGAACTCGAAAGGTCGCTTGGCCTTCAATTGTTCAAGCCGCTCGGACGCGGCGTCGTGCTGACCGAAGCGGGGCAAGTCGTGCTGAGTCATGCCGAGGGTATTTTCCAGATGGGCAAGGCGCTGCTCGAGGCCGTGCGGGACGCGTCGATGGGGCGGGTGATACGCTTTGCCGTGGGCCTGTCCGACGGGATATCGAAACTCGCCGCCCATGCCGTGCTCGGGCCGATCCTCGATACGCCGGATTTGCGGCTGATCTGCCATGAAGGCGAATTCGATCAGTTGCAAGTCGAGCTGGCGCTGCATGACCTCGACCTGGTGCTGGCGGGACAACCGTCGCCGGATAACCCGAACCTGCGCCTAATCAGCGATAGCCTGGTTTCCTCGCCGGTCGTCTGGTACGGTTCCGCCAAATGGATCGACAAGGAGGCCGTCGATACATTCCCGCAATCGTTGGAACGTCTCCCGGTCCTGCTGCCGACCGGGCATTCCGCGCTGCGCGCGAGCCTGGACCACTGGTTTCACGCGCGGGGTTTGAAAGTGCGGGTGGTCGGCGAATTCGAGGACAGCGCGCTGATGTCGGTGTTCGCCGCGCGCGGACTGGGGGTATTCCCGGTCGGCCGTCTTGGCGCCGACGATCTCGGACCGATGCCCGGCCTGACCATGATGGGCTGCTGCGAAGGCGTCAGCGAGAATATCTACGCCATCCGCAGCCGGCGCAGTCAGCATCATCCCCTAGTGCGGAAGCTAATGTCCTGACCGATGACGATCCGGGATGCGACACCGGCCGGCTTCCGCCGCCCTGTTTGCCGACTTCCGGTATCGAGGCTTCAGGGTTCTGGCGCGAAGCCGCGAAAATCCGCGAATGTCTCGGCGGGAACGCGTTCCGTATATAGCTGGTTCTCCGGCGCTTCGGGATCGGCGTGGCCGAGCGCCATGCCGCAGACGATCCGTTCGTTTTCCGGAAGCCCGAGCGTTTGCCGGATGGTGTTCTGGAAATCGGTAAATGCCAATTGGGGACAGGTGTCGAGTCCGCGGGCGCGCGCGGCGAGCATCAGGTTCTCCAGGAACATGCCGTAGTCGAGCAGCATCCCCGGCCCGAAAACGCGGTCGACGGTGAAAATCAGCCCGACCGGCGCGTCAAAAAAGCGGTAATTGCGTAGCCACTGCCGGGCCGCCTTTTCTTTGTCGCCCTTGGCGATGCCGAGCAGGGCGTACAGATCGGCGCCAACTTTGCGGCGGCGGGATAGCCAGGGTTCGATCCATTGTTTCGGGTAATAGTCGATCTCCATCCCTTCGACGCCCGAGGCCAGGTATTTTTCGGTAATGGCCCGGCTTAGCGCTTCCTTGTCCGATCCGGCCAGCGCATACACCCGCCACGGCTGGACGTTGGCGCCCGACGGCGCGCGCGCCGCCAGGTCCAGGAGTTCCCTGACGGCGCCGGCGGCCACCGGGGTGGGCAAAAAGCGGCGGATCGAGCGGCGGGCGTGGATGATGTCGTCGACAGACGAGGTGCGGGCAGAGGTAGTCATAGGTTGTTTGAGTCCGATTGGAGAATTTCTTTCAAGGCGGCGACGAGGCGCTCGCATTGCGCGTCGGTGCCGATGGTGATGCGTATGTGCTGATTGATGCGCGTTTGCCTGAAGTGGCGGACGATGATGCCGTGCTGGCGCAGTTGCGCGGCGAGTTCCGCCGCGTCCCGTTGCGGATGGCGGACAAAGATGAAGTTGGCCGCCGAGGGCAGCACGTCGAAGCCGAGTCCTTGCAGTGAGGCCGCCAGGGCGGCCCGGCCGCGCATTACCGCCTGCCGGGTTTTTTCCAGATATTCACGGTCGGCCAGCGCTTCCGTGGCGCCGGCGATGGCCATGCGGTCGAGCGGATAGGAATTGAAACTGTTCTTGACGCGCTCCAGCGCTTCGATCAGCGCCGGATCGCCGACCGCGTAGCCGACGCGCAATCCGGCCAGCGCGTGCGATTTGGACAGCGTGCGCGCCACCAGTAGGTTGGGGAAGCGGTTCACCAGCCCGAGCGCGGTTTCTCCGCCAAAGTCGATGTAGGCTTCGTCGATCACCACGACCGAGCGCCGGTTGGCGGTGACGAGGCGTTCGATGTCGCCCAGGGGCAAGAGATGCCCGGTTGGCGCGTTGGGGTTGGCAATGACGATGCCGCCGTTGTCCCGAACGTAGTCTTCGACCCGGATGGCGAAACGATCGTCGAGCGGGATGGTCACGCTGTCGATGCCGTACAGCCCGCAGTAGACGGGGTAGAAGCTGTAGGAGATGTCGGGCAGCAGGATCGGCTGCTCGTGCTTCAGGAGCGCCATGAACACATGCGCCAGGACTTCGTCCGAGCCGTTGCCGCCGACGAAGACGTGCGCCGGCGTCAGCGCGAATTCGGCGAAATGCCTGACCACGGCCTGTTTCAAGCTGTCGGCGTTCGGGTCCGGATACAGGCGCAACGAGGCGCCGTCGTTTCCGATCTCCTGGCGCATGGCGGCGACGGCGCGTGGCGAAGGCGGATAAGGATTCTCGTTGGTGTTCAGTTTGACCAGATTGGAGAGCTTCGGCTGCTCGCCGGGAACGTAGGGGGTCAGGCTGTGGACGAGAGAACTCCAGTAGCGGCTCATGGCAATGTGTTGGATGGGATGAGATGGGCCGCCGATGGTATCACGGGCCGGCGGCAAACGATCCGATGGCCGTGGCTCGGCGGTCGGGGACGGAAACGAGGCGCTCCGTTCAGGTCGAAGCCAATCGGCTGGCAGGAGGCTGCGACAGCCGCGAAGACGGCGCTCCGGCCGGATTTTCGCGCCGGGAGGCGGACGCGGTGAAGGCCTTGGGTCTGTTTTATATGGCCTTCACCATCGGTACTTGCCGCCTTACCCCCCCAACCCAACTACAAAACTACCGCGCTCAGAAACCAAGTCCGAGCAATACCACGCCCGCGATCACGGTCACGACGGCCGCCACGCCGTAGGTCATCAGCTTCGTCAACGGGCCGCCATGGATGCCGATTTCATGCGCCGAATGGAAGGTGCGATGGGCGGCGTGCCAGATGAAGAGGAAGATCACCACGAAGATGAAGCCCTTGCCGATGAAGTTCTGCGCGAACGCCAGCATGTTCGGATAGCTCATCGTGCCGGTGGGAAGCAACAGGCCGAGTGGAACGGCGATCCCGGTGATGAACACCAGCATCGGCCCGAACAAGGCGGCCATCATGCCGCCGCCGCCGAACAGCAGCCAGAAAATGGGGGCGTTGGAACGTTTACGAGTTTTCATGCGGCTATCCCCCAGACAATGACAAACAGCGCGAGCGCCGCGACGACGCCCGCCGTCCAGCCGGCGCCGACGATGGCGCAGGGCTCCATCTTCTTGCCGTTGAGGACGATGGGCGGCATGGTCAGCGGAAAGAGCTTGAACCACGTAAAGGCATGATAGGCGATGGCCACCAGCAACACCAGGTGGAAGATGATCGACAGCGGACTCTGCATGGCTTCCAGCCAGCCGTTCCAGGCCGCCTCGCCCTGCCCCAGGCAAACCAGGCCGACGGTCAGCACGATCGCGTAGGCGGCGACGAACAGGGCGGTGCCTTCGTGAATCATGTATTCGACGTAGAACGGATTCTTTTTCCACCATCCGTCCATTGAACGGACATAAGGACGACGTTTGCTCACTTGGCACCTCCTTTGGGCGACAGGAAGCGCAGGAAGTAATCCTTCGCTGCGTTGATCTTGTTGATATTGACGGCATTGCCCGGATCGACCTTCTTCGGACAAACCTCGGAACAGTAACCGGTGGCGCCACAGACGAAAACGCCATCCTCGGAAGCGGCAAGCTCCATCCGCTGCGCCTGGCCGCCGTCGCGCGAGTCCATGTTGTAGCGATGCAGCAGGGCCATGGCGCCCGGCCCGACGAAATCGGGATCGAGACCGGTATGCGGACAGGCCGCGTAGCACAGCATGCAGTTGATGCAGGACGTGTACTGGATGTACTCGGCGAACTGCGCGGGGGTCTGGATGTACTCGCCTTGCTCGACGGTGCGCGGTTCCTTCGGAATGATGTACGGCTGGATCGCTTCCAGTTTCTCGATGAAGCCCGAGAGATCGACGACCAGATCCTTTTCGATCGGGAAATTGTCCAGCGCTTCGACGGAGATGCGCCGCGGGTAGTAATCGCGGATGAAGGTCTCGCAGGAAAGTTTCGGAACGCCGTTGATCATCATCCCGCAACTGCCGCAAATGGCCATCCGGCAGGACCAGCGGAAGGTCAGCGAGCCGTCGAAATTGTCCTTGATGTACTGCACTCCCTGCAACACCGACATGTCGTCGGTGAAGGGCACCTTGTAAACTTCCGAGTGCGGCGCCTGATCCGATTCCGGAAGATAGCGCAGAACCTCGATTTCAATGATTTTTTGTTCAGACATGGGATGCGTTCCTTTCCTGGTCTGCCTTTTCTCCGGCCGCGCCATAGGCGCGGGCGGCCGGCGGGGACTTGGTGATCTTCACGTCGCCGTAATCGATGCGCGGCGCGCTACCCGGTACGTAATAGGCATCCGAATGCTTCAGGTAGTTGACGTCGTCGCGCTGCGTGTAGGCGCCGTCCGGACCGTCCAGACGCTGATGCGCGCCGCGCGATTCCTTGCGGTTGATGGCCGAATGCGCCATCGCCTGCGCCACGTCGAGCTGGTAGTCGAGTTCGATGGTATACAGCCAGTCGGTGTTCCACACATCGCTCTTGTCGTCGAGGCTGATGTTCCTGAAGCGTTCGCGCAGTTCGCCCAGCTTGTCGCAGGTCTTCTGCATCGTTTCCTCCAGGCGATAGATGCCGCAGCCGTCTTCCATGCTCTTGACCATCTCCTTGCGGATCGTCGACATGCGCTCCGTGCCGCCGGTCTTGGTTTTCAGCGCCAGGACGCGCTGTTCGGCCTCCTGCGCCTGCTTGAGCAGGCTGGCCGAATCCCCCGGCGGCAGCGACTTGGCCCTCTTGGCGGCTTCGTCGCCGGCCAGCCGGCCGAATACCAATAGTTCGGTCAACGAATTCGAGCCGAGGCGATTGGCGCCGTGGATACCGACGCTGGCGCACTCGCCGATGGCGTAGAGGCCGGACAGCGAGGTCTCGCACTTGCCGTCGACCCGGACGCCGCCCATCGTGTAATGGATGCCCGGACGCACCGGAACCGGATCCTTGGCCGGGTCGATCCCCATGAAAGTCTCGGACATCTCGTAGATCAGCGGCAGGCGCTCGTGCAGGTAGGCTTCGCCAAGGTGGCGCAGATCGAGGTGGACGACCGAGCCGAACACCGGATGCTCGATCGTGCGGCCTTTTTGCTGCTCGTGCCAGAAGGCCTGGCTCAGGCGGTCGCGCGGGCCGAGTTCCATGTACTTGTTCTTTGGCTTGTCCTGCAGCGGGCCGAGGCCGTAGTCCTGCAGATAGCGGTAGCCGTCCTTGTTGACCAGATAGCCGCCTTCGCCGCGGCACGCCTCGGTGAACAGCAGGCCGGTGATCGGCATGCAGGTCGGGTGGTATTGCATGAATTCCATGTCGCGCAAGGCCACGCCGTGACGGAACGCCAGCGCCATGCCATCGCCGGTGACGATGCCGCCCAGGGTGCTCTCGCGGAACACGCGGCCGGCGCCGCCGGTGGCGAGAATGACCGCCTTGCCTTCGATCATGGTGAACTCGCCCGTGCCCATCTCGATGGCGACGACACCCTGGCAGCGCCCATCCTCTTCGAGCAGGTCGATGCAGAAATATTCATCGAAGCGCTTGATCGACGGATACTTGATCGACGTCTGGAACAAGGTGTGCAGGATGTGAAAGCCGGACTTGTCGGCGGCGAACCAGGTGCGCTGGATCTTCATGCCGCCGAACGGCCGCACATTGACGTGACCGTCCGCCGCGCGGCTCCACGGGCAACCCCAATGTTCGAGACGGGTCAGTTCGATCGGCGCCTGCTCGACGAAATACTCGACGACGTCCTGCTCGCACAGCCAGTCGCCACCGCCGACGGTGTCATGAAAATGGTAATCGAGGCTGTCGTCCGCGCGCTTGACCCCCGCCGCGCCCCCCTCCGCGGCCACGGTGTGGCTGCGCATCGGGTAGACCTTCGAGACCAGCGCGATCTTCAACGACGGATCGGATTCAGCAACCGCGATGGCTGCACGCAGACCGGACCCGCCCCCTCCCACGATAACTACATCTGCTTTATAGATTTCCACGCCCAATCCTTTCTCGCTTAACGCGAAATTTTGCTGCGACCAGCGCAATCGGTTCCGCTGGATGCGTGTCGACGGCGCTTTATGGCTGAAACGGGCTGAATTATGGCGTTTTTTCCCTGAAACGGCAACTTTCAGGGACTTGCCCGGCGGCGCCGCTCACGTTTCACCGCCGATGGCCGGCAGGCGCAGCGTGGAAACGGCGTTGCCGCTCGTGGAACGCTCCACCGCCGCGCGCCCGGTTCCGCGCAATTCGGCGAGAACGGCGGCGATGCGCGCCAGTTCGGCGGGCGTGTTGCGTCCGCCGGCGAGCCACGCCGGCGGGATGTCCGGCGCGTCGGTTTCCAGCACGATGGCATCGGAAGGCAGTGAAGAAGCCAGGCGGCGGATGCGCGCGGCGCGCGGGAAGGTCATCGCGCCGCCGAAACCGAGCCGGAAGCCGAGGCGCAGGAACTCGTCGGCCTGCCGGCGGCTGCCGTTGAAGGCATGGGCGATGCCGCCGCGCGCGCCGATCCGGCGCAACTGCTTGAGCACGGCGTCGACCGCCCGGCGCGCGTGCAGGAGAAGCGGAAGATCGAAGTCCCTGGCGATTTTCAGTTGTTCGGCGAAAAATCGTTCCTGCCGCGCGGCGTCGAAGCCCGGAACGAAAAAATCCAGGCCGATCTCGCCGACCGCCACCGGCGGATGCGGCCCGGCCATTTCCCTGTCCAGGCAAGCCCGCAATTGGTCAAACGCCGTCTCATCGACCGAATCCACGTAGAGGGGATGCGTGCCGTAGGCCGGATGGCAAATGGCATGGCGCTGGCAGCAGGCGCGCACGGCGGCGAAATTCTCCGGCGCGACCGCCGGAACGATCATCGCCGCGACACCGGCCGTCGCCGCGGCCCGCGCCACCGCGTCGCGATCCTCGGCGAACTCCGCCGCGTCGAGGTGGCAATGCGTGTCGATCAGCATCGCCGGCAATGGCCGCGCGGGCCACGGTCGACGGCGATCACGGCGGTGTCGGGGAGCGGGGTTTTCAGAACGGATCCTGTTCGCGCGTGATGCGCGCGACATCCGGGATGCGCCGCAGGCTGCGTATCAGCGACGCCAGATGCGAGCGCCCCAGGACCAGTACCTGGAAATGAACGTCCGTAAACAATCCCGGATTTTTCCGGTGCATGGTCACTTGATCGATCTTGACGCCCGATTCGGCGATACCGGTGGCGACACGCCCCACCATGCCAATGACGTTCTTGGCCGTCACCTTGATGCGCACTTCGAAAAACTGGCCGGGATCGGGGTCCCATTCGACGCGAATCCAGTTTTGCGGCTCGGTGCTGCGCGACTTGCGCACCGCTTGGCAAGAGTGGGTATGAATGCGCAAGCCTTGATCCTTGCGCAGCAGCCCGATGATCGGATCGCCGGGAATCGGCTGGCAGCAGGAAGCCAACTGGATCGCCAGGCCCTCGGTCCCGCGGATGAGCAGCGGCGCCGTCGCTCTGGCCGGATGCTGGGGCAGGTCGCGGTGCGCGGCGAGGCGGTGCGCCACGACCGCGGCGATGCTGCGCCCCATCCCCACGTCCGAGTAGAGATCCAGCCGGGTTTTTCCGCCCGTTTCGTGAATGACGCGCTCCCAGACCGCCGCCGGCACGTCCGCCGCCGTCACCCCGAGCGTCTGCAATTCCTGGGTCAGCATCTTCTCGCCAAGCGAACTCGCGCTGTCCTGCTGGATGCCGCGCAGGAACTGGCGAATCCGGCTGCGCGCGCGGCTGGTCTTGACGTAGCCGAGCCAGGCGGGATTCGGGTTGGCGTAGGGCGCGGTGATGATCTCGACCTGATTGCCGTTGGCCAGTTCGGCGGAAAGCGGAATCAGTTCGTGGTCGATGCGCGCGGCGATGCAGCGATGGCCGATGTCGGTGTGTACCGCGTAGGCGAAGTCAATGACCGTCGCCCCGCGCGGCAGGGCCAGGATATTGCCCTTGGGCGTGAATACATAAACTTCGTCGGGAAACAAGTCGACCTTGACATGTTCCAGGAACTCGAACGGATCGCCGGTTCCGCCTTGCAGTTCGAGCAGCGATTGCAGCCAGGTGTGCATCTTGTTCTGCAGATCGGCGCCGCTTTCCTCGCTGTCCTTGTACAGCCAGTGCGAAGCGATGCCTTCCTCGGCCAGATGATGCATCGCCTGCGTGCGGATCTGGATCTCGATCGGCGTGCCGTAAGGGCCAATCAACGTCGTGTGCAGCGACTGGTAGCCATTGACCTTGGGAATGGCGATGTAATCCTTGAACTTTCCCGGCACCGGCTTGAAGCGCGCGTGCAGGGCGCCGAGCGTGAGGTAGCACGTGGCGATGTCCTTGACGATGACGCGGAAGCCGTAAATGTCGAGGACCTGGGAAAAACTCAGGTGTTTCTCGGCCATCTTGCGATAGATCGAGTACAGGCTCTTTTCGCGGCCGAACACGCCGGCCTTGATGTGCTCCTCGGCCAGCTTGCCGTGGATGCCATCGAGGATCTTGCTCAGCAATTCACGGCGGTTGCCGCGCGCCGCCTTGACCGCCTTGGTCAGCACCTGGAAGCGCATCGGATAGATGCGCTCGAACGACAGATCCTGCAATTGCCGGGAAATGTTGTTGAGCCCCAGGCGATTGGCGATCGGCGCGTAGATCTCCAGCGTTTCGCGGGCGATCCGCTTGCGCTTTTCCGGACGGATCGCGGACATCGTCTGGAGGTTGTGGCGGCGGTCGGCCAGCTTGATCAGCACGACGCGCAGGTCGCGCGCCATGGCCATCAGCATCTTGCGGAAATTCTCGGCCTGGGCGTCCTGGTAGGAGCGGAACTCGATCTTGTCCAGTTTCGACAAGCCGTCGACCAGATCGGCCACGTCCTTGCCGAAACGCTCGGTGATCTGCGCCTTGCCGACCGCCGTATCCTCCATCACGTCATGCAGCAGCGCCGCGACGATGGCCTGCGCGTCCATGCGCCATTCCGCCAGGGCGCCGGCGACGGCGAGCGGATGCGTGATGTAGGGTTCGCCGGAAAGGCGTTTCTGCCCCCGGTGCGCCTTGTCGCCAAAACGGTAGGCGGCGCAGACGAGTTCGATCTCTTCGGGCTTGAGATAACTCAGCGAATCGATGAAGGCCCGGTAGGCCGGATCCTCATAGTCGTACTTGACGACCGGCCTTTCCGCCGGCGGATGCGCGGAATCGTCCAGATCGGCCGGGGCGCGGGAAGAATTCACCATCGATCACCACGCGACCTTCCCGGGAGTCAGGCGTGACCGCGGTGAAGTACTTCCAGCCCGTACAAGTCCTGCGCCAGTTCGCGCAGGGCGAGCACCGTCGGCTTGTCACGATCGATCTCCACCATCGGTGAAGCGCCGGCGGTGATCTGGCGGGCGCGGTAAGTGGCCGCCAGGGTCATCTGGAAGCGGTTGGGAATGCATTGCAAGCAATCGTCTACGGTAACTCGTGCCATGTATGTTGGTCCCGATCAAAGCAGTGAGGCGAACAACGAAGTGTATCGCTGCCGCTGGTTTGCGTAGCGCAGCCGCGCGGCCTTCACGATCACCTGAAGATCGGCGTCCGCCCGCGGCAGGCTGTCGTTGATGATAACATAATCGAATTCATCCGCATGCCGCATCTCGTCTCGCGCCGCGGCGATCCGGCGCGCGACCACCTCCGCCGAATCGGTGCCCCGCCCGGACAGGCGGGCCGCCAGCGCCGCCATCGAAGGCGGCAGGATGAAAATGCCGGCCGCTCGCGGAAACGCCTTGCGCACCTGTTGCGCGCCTTGCCAATCGATTTCCAGCAGCACGTCGCGGTCCGAGGCCATTTCCTCCTCGATCCATCGCCGCGAAGTTCCGTAATAGTTTCCGTGCACCTTGGCCCATTCCAGGAATTCGTTCCGGCCGATTTTCTCCTGAAAGGCTGGCACGTCGATGAAGTGATACTCGCGGCCGTTCTCCTCTCCCGGACGAGGCGCCCGCGTCGTATGCGAGATCGATGCCGCGATCCGCGGATCGCCGGCCAGCAGCAAACGCACCAGGGTCGTCTTGCCGGCGCCGGAAGGGGCCGACACGATAAACAGGTTTCCGCTCATTGATCTTGCCCGGTATTGGTACGAAGATTCATTCATTGTACCCGCAAGAACCGCCGGGGCAGACGCCGGACGCGGCGCGCGGGTACAATACGCGCCCGTCGCGATTCATCGAAAACCGGCTCCGGCTGGAAACCTCCCGCGACATGCGACATGCGGATCATCGAGCGCGGGAAGGGCGCAAGCCCTTTCGCGCGTTGTCGTCCGGCGACGGACATGGATTGAAACATCAGCAAGAACTTTCTCACGGAAAAACATGGCCCAATACGTAATGTCGATGCTGCGCGTCAGCAAGACCGTTCCCCCGAAACGTCAAATCATCAAGGACATTTCGCTTTCCTTCTTCCCCGGCGCCAAGATCGGGCTACTGGGCCTCAATGGTTCCGGCAAATCGACGGTGCTCAGGATCATGGCCGGCGAGGACAAGGAATACGACGGCGAAGTACAGCATCTGGCCGGCGTCAAGATCGGCTACCTGCCGCAGGAGCCGAAACTCGACCCGGACAAGACCGTGCGCCAGGAAGTGGAAAGCGGCATGGGCGAAGTGATCGAAGCGCAGGCCCGGCTGGAGCGGGTCTACGCCGCCTACGCCGAGCCGGATGCCGACTTCGACAAACTCGCCGAGGAACAGGCGCGGCTCGAAGCGATCATCGCCACCGCCGGCGCCGACACGGAAAACCAGATGGAAATCGCCGCCGACGCCTTGCGTCTGCCGCCCTGGGACGCCTCGGTCGAGCGCCTCTCGGGGGGTGAAAAGCGGCGCATCGCGCTGGCCAAGCTGCTGCTCTCGCAGCCCGACATGCTGCTGCTCGACGAGCCGACCAACCACCTCGACGCCGAATCGGTCGAATGGCTGGAGCAATACCTCGCCCGCTTTCCCGGCACCGTCGTCGCGGTCACGCACGACCGCTATTTCCTCGACAACGCCGCCGAGTGGATCCTCGAACTCGACCGTGGACACGGCATCCCGTGGAAGGGCAACTACTCCTCCTGGCTGGAACAGAAGGAAGCGCGCCTCGAAACCGAGCAAAAACAGCTCGACGCGCACATGAAGGCGATGAAGCAGGAACTGGCGTGGGTGCGTTCCAACCCCAAGGCGCGGCAGGCCAAAAGCCGCGCGCGCATCGCCCGCTTCGAGGAAATGTCCACCCAGGAATACCAGGCGCGCAACGAAACGCAGGAAATATTCATCCCGGTGGCGGAACGCCTCGGCGACAAGGTCATCGAGTTCAGGGAAGTCAGCAAGGGCTTCGGCGACCGGCTGTTGATCGACCGCCTCTCGTTCACCGTTCCGCCCGGCGCCATCGTCGGCATCATCGGCCCGAACGGCGCCGGCAAAACGACGTTGTTCCGCATGATTACCGGCGCCGAGCCGCCGGACAGCGGCAGCGTCGACATCGGGCCGACGGTCAGGATGGCCTACGTCGACCAAAGCCGCGAAAACCTCGCCAACGAAAAAACCGTTTTCGACGAGCTTTCCGAAGGCCGCGACATCCTGCAAATCGGCAAATTCGAAATGCCGAGCCGCGCCTACATCGGCCGCTTCAACTTCAAGGGCGCCGACCAGCAGAAGTTCGTCGGCAAGCTCTCGGGCGGCGAACGCGGCCGCCTGCATCTCGCCAAGACGCTGATGACCGGCGGCAACCTGCTGCTGCTCGACGAACCGTCCAACGACCTCGACGTGGAAACCCTGCGCGCGCTCGAAGACGCGCTGCTCGAATTCGCCGGCTGCGC
>JAISNE010000243.1 GCA_031276375.1 Accumulibacter sp. | reverse complement strand
TCCGGCGCCGGCGAGCAGGCCAACTTCGACGACGACGCCTACCGCGCCGCCGGGGCCGAAATCGTCGATGACGCGGCGACGCTTTGGGCGTCGTCGGACATCGTCCTCAAGGTGCGCGGCCCGAGCGGCGAGGAAGTCAATCTGCTGCGCGAGGGCGGCGTCCTGATCTCCTTCATCTGGCCGGCCCAGAATCCCGAGCTGATGCAGCAACTGGCCGCCAGGAAAGCGACCGTGCTGGCCATCGACTCGCTGCCGCGCCAGCTCTCCCGCGCCCAGAAGATGGACGCCCTGACTTCCACCGCCGGGATCAGCGGCTACCGCGCCGTCATCGAAGCGGCCAACGCCTTTGGCCGCTTCTTCAACGGCCAGATGACCGCCGCCGGCAAGGTTCCCCCGGCCAAGGTCTTCATCGCCGGCGCCGGCGTGGCCGGTCTGGCGGCGATCGGCACCGCCGCCAACCTGGGCGCCATCGTGCGCGCCAACGACACGCGCGCCGAAGTGGCCGATCAGGTCAAGTCGCTGGGCGGCGAATTCGTCAAGGTCGATTACGAGGAAGAAGGCTCCGGCGGCGGCGGCTACGCCAAGGTCATGAGCGAGGGCTTCCAGCAGGCCCAGCGCGAGATGTACGCCAAGCAGGCCAGGGAAGCGGACATCATCATCACCACCGCGCTGATACCCGGCAAGCCCGCCCCCAAGCTGATTACCGCCGAGATGGTGAAAAGCATGAAGGCCGGCAGCGTCATCGTCGACATGGCCGGCGAGCAGGGCGGCAACTGCGAGCTGACCGAACCCGGCCAGGCGGTGGTGAAGCACGGCGTCACCATCATCGGCTACACCGACCTGCCCAGCCGCCTCTCCCGGCAGGCCTCGATGCTCTACGCGAACAACCTGCTGCGCCTGACCGAGGAACTGTGCAAGACCAAGGACGGCCAGATCGACGTCAACATGGAGGACGACGCCATTCGCGGCCTGACGGTCATCAAGGAAGGCAACATCACCTGGCCGCCGCCGCCGCTCAAGCTCCCCGCGGCGCCCGCCGCCAAGCCCGCCGCGCCGGCGCCCGCCGCCAAGAAGGCTTCCGGGCACGGCAAGGGCGAACCGATGTCGTCCAGGGCGATGGCCATCCTGTTCGGCGTCGGCGCGGTGCTGTTCTGGCTGATCGGCGCCAACGCGCCGGAAACCTTCCTCGGCCACTTCACGGTTTTCGTGCTGGCCTGCTTCGTCGGCTACATGGTCGTCTGGAACGTCACGCCGTCGCTGCACACGCCGCTGATGAGCGTGACCAACGCGGTCAGCAGCATCATCGTCATCGGCGCGCTGGTGCAGATCGCGCCGCCGCTGGCCGAAGGGGCCTCGCGCTCCGGCATCATCATCGGCTTCCTGGCGGTCTGCTCGATCGTCCTGGCCACGATCAACATGTTCGGCGGCTTCGCCGTGACCCGGCGCATGCTGGAAATGTTCCGCAAATAGAGGAGAAAAAAAATGTCCACCGGTCTTTCCACTGTCTCCTACATCGCCGCGACCATCCTTTTCATCCTTTGTCTTGGCGGGCTTTCCAACCAGGAAACCTCGCGCCGCGGCAACATCTACGGCATCATCGGCATGGCCATCGCCGTGCTGGCGACCGTCTTCGGGCAGCGCGTCGGCGCCGGCGGCCTGCCCTGGATCATCGGCGCGATGGTCGTCGGCGGCGCCGTCGGCCTCTACGCCGCGCGCGTCGTGCAAATGACGCAAATGCCGGAACTCGTCGCCCTGATGCACAGCCTGGTGGGTCTCGCCGCCTGCCTGATCGGCTACGCCAGCTACATCGACACGTCGGTCCCCTTGATCGGCGCCGAAAAGGCGATCCACGAAATCGAGATCTACGTCGGCATCCTGATCGGCGCGATCACCTTCTCGGGATCGCTGATCGCCTTCGGCAAGCTCTCGGGCAAGATCGGCGGAAAGCCCGTGCTGCTGCCGGGCCGCCACTTCATGAACCTGGCCGGCCTGTTGATCGTCATCTGGTTCGGCCGCTCGTTCCTGAACGCCGAAACGATCGCCCAGGGCATGCTGCCGCTGATCGTGATGACCATCGTTTCGCTGGCCTTCGGCGTCCACATGGTCATGGCCATCGGCGGCGCCGACATGCCGGTGGTGGTGTCGATGCTCAACAGCTACTCGGGCTGGGCGGCGGCGGCGACCGGCTTCATGCTCAACAACGACTTGCTGATCGTCACCGGCGCGCTGGTCGGCTCAAGCGGCGCGATCCTGTCGTACATCATGTGCAGCGCGATGAACCGCAACTTCATCAGCGTGATCGCCGGCGGCTTCGGTTCCGACGGCGGCGTGCCGAAGAAACCGGCGGGAAGCGGCGGCGCGGAACCGGCCGGCGAAGTCACGCCGATCTCCGCGGCGGAAACCGCCGAACTGCTGCGCGAAGCGAAAAACGTAATCATCGTTCCCGGCTACGGCATGGCCGTCGCGCAGGCGCAGCATACCGTGTATCAAATCACCGCGCTGCTGCGCGAAAGGGGCGTCAACGTCCGCTTCGGCATCCATCCCGTCGCCGGGCGCATGCCGGGGCACATGAACGTGCTGCTGGCCGAAGCCAAGGTGCCGTATGACATCGTGTTCGAAATGGACGAACTGAACGACGATTTCCCGGACACGGACGTATCGATGGTGATCGGCGCCAACGACATCGTGAATCCCGCGGCGCAGGAAGATCCGAGCAGTCCGATCGCCGGCATGCCGGTCCTCCAGGTCTGGAACGCCAAGACCTCGATCGTGATGAAGCGCAGCATGGCCTCCGGCTACGCCGGCGTCGACAACCCGCTGTTCTACAAGGAAAACAACCGCATGCTTTTCGGCGACGCCAAGAAGATGCTGGAAGAAGTCTACGTCGCGCTGGAGCACTCGTGATCCATCAGCCTGTCGGACAATCGTGTTGTCGTGCTGAAATGTGATGATGCGAGCTTTTCCATAGTCAAAACCCCCCGGCAAAGCCGGGGGGTTACCTCACTGAGTCAAGATCGAGGAACACGCCAAAGTCCGCCTCGAGAAAGCGCAAGCGGGAATACGAGGAGAAGCGGGCGCGGCGCGAACAGAAAGCCCGGAAAAGCGGCAGGAAGCCCGGCGGCAAGCCCGCCCAATGAAGAAAGTCACAGGAGAATGGACGCTGGTTTGCCTCGCGTGGACTTTGAAGCGCATGGCCGTATTGCGCCCGCAGTAGCAAAAACCGGGGGGAAATCGTGCGTTTTCAGGCAAAAAACAGCCAATTTCGACCTTAGAGCAGTTTAACTTTGAAAATATTCTGTCGATCTACCTCTGCGGGGCACAGAGGCAGTTTTATGCACAATATCATTATTGAAATGCTCTAAAAGCTCAATTTCGCTGGGGCTGTTGGCTCAAGACCGACAGGCTGCTAGTTTTCTCCGCGCTCGGTGCTTTCCATATCAACCGCTTTTTGATTTTTTTCGCCGCGCGCCTGGCGCCCGTGCCACCAGCCAAGCGCTACCGGAATCAGTGAAACCAGGATGATGCCGACGATCACCAGGCTCAGGTTTTTCTGTACCCAGGGCAGATTG
>JAISNE010000233.1 GCA_031276375.1 Accumulibacter sp. | reverse complement strand
GGCGCGGACAGCCGCGTTCTCCTGCGCGCCGTGCGGGATCGGCTCGCCGCCGCCGGCTGGCGCGTGGTCAACGTGGATGCGACGATCAACGCGGAACGGCCGAAAATGGCGCCGCACATTCCGCGGATGATTGCCGCGATCGCGGACGATCTCGGGATCCCTCCGGAGCGGGTGAACGTGAAGGCCAAGACGGCGGAAAAACTGGGCTTCGTGGGGCGCGAAGAAGGCCTGTCGGCGGAGGCCGTGGCGATGATCGAAGGTGCTGGAGGTATTGTTCCCCATCCACGACCGGCCACCGCACAAGCGCAGAACGAGGACTTTTCGTCGTTCTTATTGCTCGATGAATCCAGGGCGGCGGAACATCGGATTCCGGTTTCTCCGAACAACGCCGGCGGCAAGTGGCAATGGATTCCAGCCGGAGAGCGAATTTCCGTGGCCGGGTTCAGCCTTCCGGGCGGCATGCTTTACGTGGGGAGCGGACTTCAGGGGGCGAACGGGGAAACCGAGCCCGCGCTGATTGACCCGGCGCTGGAAGTCGCCTTCACCGCGGTGGATGTATCGCTGCGCATCACCGATTACCAGCTCGGTTACGCGAATATTTCACCGGAAGCGCGGCGCGCATATCTGCAATGGCTCGCCGATGGCCGCAAGGCTCCGGAAGCGAGCATTGGCTGCGTTTTCCTCTTCTTTTATGGGCTGGAACGCCGGATTCTGCTCGATGCACATGCCGATCCGGCCGTCCAGGCCGAGGCGCCGGCCATCAAAGCGGAAATCCACCGGTTGCTGGGCATCTACGGCGGCGGCAATTCCTTCCGGCGGTACGCGACGCATTTCCTGAACTACATTGACGCTGAGCACATTGCCGCCGAAGTTTCCCTCGATGCTCCGCCAATCGTCACCGGGCAAGACCGGGAACCGCCACTGAACCTCAAGCTCGGTCTCGGCCGACTTGCCATGGACCGGCAGCCAGTTCCCGCGAACTGGGCGCTGGCCTGGGCGCTCGCGGATCCCGATATCGCGCTCCGCACCGCGGTGACGCAATGCGAAGCCGAGTTCGCACAACTGTTCCGCCAGAAGTACACGGAGACCTATGGCGATGGATTCGTGCTCTGTCAGAACGAGACGAAACTCAAGTTTGGCTATCAGCCGGCATCGAGCGGTTTTCGGGGAGAATCGTTTCAACGGAGTATCGGTGACTTGCCCGATGTGTCGGAGGAGGAGGCTTCCGCGCAGAGACTCAAAGCCCTCGTCGACGCCTGTGCCGAAGCCCTTGATCCTTACAGTCGGTTCGTCGGCCGTAATCCTGACAAGGCCCATGCCCTGGAAGGATTGCTGCAATTGCCGATCGATCTGTGGCCCGCGCCCGTAAAGGCCGAACTCGAAGAAATCAGGACTCGGGTCGGTCATGGCATGATTATCATGTCCCTCGAAGAATTGTCCGGCCGGTTCAAGAGCGCCGGTTCCCTCTCGCATGATGCGGTTCTTGTTTTTGCGCGCGCATTGCAAGACCTCCATTTCGGCATGGAGCCCGATGTGCTGGCAGGCGCCCGGATTCCAAAGGCCGAGGACAAGATTGCCCTTTTCGCGATACCTCCTGAAGAGGGCGATGCGCGTATTTCGCCCGAGTATCAAGCCGCCGCGGTCACGCTCGACCTTGCCTGCATGACGGTGCTTGCGAATGGGCAAGCTTCGGCGCGCGAACTTCTGGCGCTGACCAGGCACATCGATACCTGGAGCCACCTCGGCGCAGCCCACCACAAACGGCTCAAGGCCCGCTTGCGGCTCGGTATCGATCGGCCCGCAACGTTGGCGGAACTGAAGAAGACGCTTGAACCCCTTTCCATCGACGCGCGACGCGCCATTACCCGATTTCTGGCGCGTCTCACTCAGGCCGACGGCGTCGTGCCTCCAGGCAAAGTGAAATTCCTTGAGCAAACCTGCAAGACGCTGGATATCGACGGCAAGCTCGACTACACTGTTTTGCGCGCGAGCGAAGCGCCACCGGTTGCTGCTCCCGGTCCGGCACCGCAGAACCTCCAGGGGATCACCCTGGATGTGGCTCGCATTGCCAGGATTCAGAAAGAGACGGAGGAAGCCGGCGTGTTCCTGAAGAATGTCTTCGACGAGGAATATCCCTTGGGAGATGGTGAGGCAATGCCTGGGCTGCCCGAGGATGAGCCGGCGCAAGAGATGGCTGGCATTCCGGGGCTGGATGCCGATCACTCCGCATTCGTGCGTTTGTTGGTGACCCGTGGTTCGTGGCCGCGGAACGAGTTGGTCGACGCCGCCATGGACATGGGGTTGATGCCCGATGGGGCGCTCGAGCGCATCAACGAGGCTGTGCTGGATGCTTTTGGTGCGCCGCTCATGGAAGGCGAGGATCCCATCGAAATCAACCATGAAGTTCTGGAGGCGCTTCCCGTATGAGCACAATTCGCGCGCGAGACCGCGATGCCGTCATCCAACCCCTTCGCGCCGGAGTCGTCCCGCGCATCGGCCAGCACCTGATTCAGGTGGGGCGGGTCAGGGAACTCGAAGCGTTGTCGAAAGATATCGACAGAATCGCTGACTCGGGCTCCGGTTTCCGAATCGTTATCGGCGAGTACGGTTCGGGAAAAACCTTCTTTTTGAATCTGGTTCGCGCCATTGCCATACAGAAGAAACTCGTCACCATGCACGCGGATCTGACCGCTGACCGGCGGCTTCACGCTACCGGCGGCCAGGCCCGGTCGCTGTACGCCGAATTGGCGAAGAACCTGTCGACCCGGACGAAACTGGACGGCGGCGCGTTGCCGGGGATCGTCGAAAAATTCATTTCCCAGGCGAAATCCAAGGCCAAGGCGAGCGGCGAATCGAGCGAAACCGTGATCCGGGAGCGGCTCGGTCATCTGGTCGAGATGGTCAATGGTTACGATTTCGCGGAGGTCATCACCGCCTACTGCCGTGGTTTCGACGAGGGTAACGAACAACTCAAGACCGATGCCATCCGCTGGTTGCGGGGCGAGTTCACGACAAAGACCGAGGCGCGCGCAGCGCTTGGGGTACGCACCATCATCGACGATGCGTCCATTTACGACCAACTGAAGTTGCTTGCCCGGTTCATCCAGTTGGCGGGTTACAGCGGACTGTTGGTCTGCCTCGACGAAATGGTGAACCTGTACAAACTCTCGAACACGCAGGCGCGCAACGCCAACTACGAACAAATCCTGCACATTCTCAACGATTCACTTCAAGGCTCGGCCGAATGTCTGGGAATCGTCCTGGGAGGCACCCCCGAATTCCTGACGGATACACGCCGCGGCCTCTACAGTTATGCGGCGCTGCAGTCCCGTCTCGCGGAAAACACCTTTGCCAAAGCCGGCATGGTCGACTACTCGGGACCTGTGCTGCACCTGGAGAATCTGACCTCCGAGGACTTCTACGTGCTGTTGCAAAAAGTCCGGCACGTCTATGCCTCGGGCGATCCAGCCAAATACCTTGTGCCCGACGAAGCGATTCCCGCGTTCATGCTGCATTGCTCGCAGCGGCTCGGCGATGCCTATTTCCGCACGCCGAGAACCACCATTACGGCCTTCATCAATCTGCTGGCCATCCTTGAGCAGCATCCGTCCGCCGACTGGAAGGAACTGCTCGGGCGCGTCGAGGTGGCGCGGGACCGCGGCGGCGAGGCGGACAAGATAGTCCACGATGACGACGGACTCGCCAGCTTCAAGCTTTGATTCGCGAGGCTTCGGTCTGCTGGATGAACGCATCCAGCGCTGGATATGGAGTGAGAAATGGACCGCGCTGCGTGACGTGCAGGAAAGGGCGATTCCCGCGCTGATCGATGCCGACCGCGACGTTATCGTGGCGGCGGCAACCGCTGCGGGCAAAACGGAGGCCGCGTTCCTCCCTATTCTCACGCACATGCTCCGCCACGGGCCGGAAATCGGCTCGGTACTTTATATCAGTCCGCTGAAGGCTCTGATCAACGACCAATGGGGACGGCTGGCCGGACTGTGCGAATCTCTCGATATCCCGGTTGTGGCCTGGCACGGCGATGTCGCCGCCAGCCGAAAACATACGTTCATGAAGAACCCGAAAGGCGTGCTCCTCATCACGCCGGAATCCCTTGAGGCGCTGTTCGTGTGTCGGGGAACGGCGATGCCAGGGCTGATGGCGAAACTATGCTATGTCGTCGTCGATGAATTGCATGCCTTCATCGGTTCCGAGCGGGGGAAACAGCTCCAGTCTCTCCTTCACCGGGTAGAGCGGGCCATCGGGCGGCGGCTGCCGCGTGTGGGACTCTCAGCCACCCTTGGCGACATGAGACTTGCCGCGCAATTTCTTCGCCCAGGGGAAAGCGCGTCGGTCGAAATCGTCAATTCGGCGGGCGGCGGGCAAGAACTGAAGGTGCTCATCAAGGGCTACCTCGAAAAACCCGCCAAGGTCGATGGCAAGGACGGCGAGAACCACGAAGCCGACGATCAGCCGCTGAGCGCTACCATGGAAGTGGCGGCCCATCTCTACAAGGTGCTCCGGGGGACGAACAATCTGGTCTTTCCAAACAGCCGGAAAGAGGTTGAAATCTATACCGATCTGCTGCGTCGCTACTGCGAACGCGATGGTGTTCCCAACGAATTTTGGGCACATCACGGCAGCCTCTCAAAGGAATTCCGTGAGGACGCGGAACAGGCGCTCAAGGAGGGGGCGCGGCCGGTCACTGCCATATGCACGACTACTCTGGAACTCGGTATCGACATCGGCGCGGTCAAGAGCGTTTGCCAGGTCGGGCCTCCACCGTCCGTTGCCAGCCTGCGGCAGCGCCTGGGACGTTCCGGCCGTCGCCAGGGGGAAGCCGCCATCCTCCGGGGATACTGCATCGAACATGAAATCAATCCGGGGTCCTCTCTCTCCGACTGTATCCGCGAGGATCTCGTGCAGTCGATCGCGATGGTGCGGCTCCTTGTCCGCGGATGGTTTGAGCCTTCACGGGTCAAAGGTCTGCACGGTTCAACCCTCATCCAGCAGATTCTCTCTGTCATCGCCGAACGCGGTGGCGCCACGGCCGGGGAACTGTGGGCGACCTTGGTGAAGGACGGCCCGTTCGGAGGGTTTGACCGCGATGATTTCGTGCTTCTGCTCCGGCACATGGGCGAGAAACGACTCCTGACGCAAGATGGCTCGGGCTTGCTGCTGCACGGCGAATTGGGCGAGAAGCTGGTTAACCACTACGACTTCTACGCCGTGTTTGCCACCGAGGAGGAGTTCCGCCTCCTCTGCGAAGGGCGGACACTTGGCGCCTTGCCTGTGGCGCATATGTTGTTTCCCGGCCAGTACATCATTTTTGCAGGACGGCGCTGGCGCGTGATGGACGTGGATGCCGGGAAAAAGCTCATCGTCGTAAGCCCCGACAAGGGAGGAAGCCCCCCGTCCTTTGGTAAAGGAAGTTGTCCCATGGTTCACGACGAAGTGCGGCAAGAGATGCGTGATGTGCTCCGTGGAGCGGAGGTAATGCCGTTCCTTGACCAGGGAGCCACAGCGCTCTTGACCGAAGCGAGGGATTTTTACCGTCGCGCAAATCTGGATACGGTTCAGATATCTCAGCGCGGCAACGATGCGATGTTGTTCACCTGGCGGGGAGACTGGGTGAATGACGGGCTAACGATGCTGTTGAGGAGGATGGGATTGGCCGCAACCAACAGAGGCATTTTTCTGTCGGTAAGCAATGTTTCCATCGACCGGCTTCACGACGCGCTTGCGGAAATCGCCGAAATGACCGACCTGGACCCCGTGGCTCTTCTGGCTGGCGTGAAAAACATTGCGCGTAAAAAGTGGGACTGGGCGATGCCGGAAGAAATGCTCAGAAAATCGTTCGCATCGCAGCACCTCGATCTCGTCGAAGCTCGGCGCACGGCTGATGTACTACGCAATGTGACCGCCACGGCCCAGGATATTCCTGAATAGCGTTTTGAAGGGAACCGATACGCTCCGGGTATCCATTCCAGCGAGCCGAGCCATCTACCCACTTGACCGGCGCTCACGGAGATACTTCGATTGCGAAACGCCGTTCGAGGTCTTTTCTTGTGAAATCAGTCACTTGTAAAATAGTGTCGTACTTCGGGCTGGAAAACCTCTCCATCGTGCCAATAACGCGGCCGTTCCGCCCGCCAAACTGAAATCCGCGTTTCCGCGCCCAGGATCACGCGCACGGCGCCGTCCCGGTCGGTGCGCCACTGTCGGCTGGCGGCGTAGCGTTCGAGCACTTCCGCGCGCGGGTGACCGAAGCCGTTGCGGTAGCCGGCCGAGAATACGGCGTTGCGCGGCGCGACCGCCGCGACGAATACGGGCGACGACGAGCCGCGTCCGCCGTGGTGCGGGACCACCAGCACGTCATTGCGCAACTGCCCGCCGGCGCGAGCGGTCAGCACCCGCTCGTCGCGCGCCTCGACATCGCCGGCGAGCAGGACGCCGCCGCCATCGTTCCATACGCGCAGAACGCAACTCATGCTGTTGGGCTGTTTGGCCCGGTCCACGTAATCGCTCTCCAGGGGATGCAGGATGGCGAAGCGGACGCCGTCCCATTCCCAGGATTGTCCCGCCACGCAAGGCTCGGCGCCGATACCGGCGATCGAGGTCAGGAAGCGCGCGACCGCTCCGTGCGCCCGCACGGCCTCCATTCCGCCCGCATGATCCTTGTCGCGGTGCGATACGACGAGCGCGTCCAGCCGCGCCACGCCGACGGCGCGCAGGAACGGAACGACGATGCGCTGCCCGGCGTTGCTCTCGCCGCCGTAACGCGGGCCGGTATCGTAAAGCAGCGCGTGTTCCGCCGTGCGCACCAGGACGGCCAGTCCCTGGCCCACGTCGAGCACGTCGACCCACGCCTCGCCGGGAGGCGGCCGCGCCGGCGGCATCGCCAGCATGGGCGCCAGCAGACAAAGGCCCAGCCAGCGCGCCGGGAAACCGCGCGGCAACAGCAGCCAAATCACTCCCGCCAACGCCAGCGGCACGCTCCATGACGGCGGCGCCGGCTGCTGCCAGACCGGCCAATCGGCCAGCCAGCCAAGCAAATCCATCAGCCGCGCCAGCAGCCAGTGATCGAAATGCAGCACGGGCGGCCAGGGAATCAGGACGTAGATCAGCGCCAGCGGCGTGACGGCAAAGCTCACCACCGGGATCGCCACGGCGTTGGCCAGCGGCGACACCAGCGAAAACTGCTGGAAGAACAGCAGCAGCAAAGGCAGGCCGCCGAGCGTGACCGCCCATTGCGCCGCGCCCCATTGCCGGAGTCCGGCTTGCCAGCGGCGCGCGCCCTCCGTTTCGCGCGGATTTTCCCCCACTCGCGCCGCGCCGACGAAGAAAAGCACCGCGACGGCGCCGAACGACAGCCAGAAACCCACCGCCAGAACCGCCCAGGGATCGAAGATCAGCACGGCCAGCAAGGCCAGCAGCAGCGTGCGGATGACGCCGAGATTGCGTCCGGAGCACAGCGCCAGCACGACGACGCTGAGCATGTACAGGGTGCGCTGGGCGGGCACCTCGAAACCGGCCAGCACGGTGTACGCCAGGGCGGCCAGCCAGCCGATGGCGACGGCGGCCTTCTGCGCCGGCAGCCACAGCATCAGGCGCTCGCCGCGCCGCCACAGGGCGTTCGCCAGCACCGCGCACAGGGCGGCGAGCATCGTCACATGCAGTCCGGAAATGCTGATCAGATGCGTTATGCCGGTGCGCCTGAACATCTCCCACTGCGCGCCGGGGATGGCGCGCTGGTCGCCGATCGCCAGCGCGATCAGCACGCCGGCGTAAGGCGCCTCCGGCAGAGTGGCGCGAAATCGCTGCCGCAGCGCATCGCGCATCCGCTCGACGGCGTAGCCGGGACGCCAGACGAACTCGTCCAGCCGCGCCGCCTCGTCGCGCGCGCGCACCGTGCCGGTCGCCCGGAAACCGCGTTCGAGCAGCCACGCCTCGTAGTCGAAGCCGTGCGGGTTGGCGTTGCCGTGCGGACGTTTCAGGCGCACGGTGAATCGCCATCGCTCGCCGGGACGCAGGTTCCGGGCGGCATTTTCCTCTTTGCCCGCCGCGTCCTCATTCTCGCCGGCGTCGTCCCAGGCGCGGTACCACGACAGGAGAATGCGTCGCGGAACGCGGGCGCCGGGCGTCGTCACCGATTCGACGTCGAAAGCGAAACGCTCGCCGCGCTCGAAGCGCTGCGGCAAGGCCGCCACGACCCCGGACAACTGGATATCCCGGACCTCCCAGTCCCTGGGAAGCTGATCGGCCAAGCGGCATTCCGCGCGCCAGGCTGCCCAGGCGAACCCCAGCAGCGCGCAGGCGCACAGCAGAACGCCGCGCGAAACCATGCCGGCGCGGCGCGGCGCAAGGAACAGACCGCCAAGCCCCAGGACCAGGCATGCCGACACGGCCGCCCGGCCGGGCAGGACGGCTTGCCACTGCAAGAACAGGATTCCCGCCGCAAAGGCCAGGATGGCGCCGCGCATTCGACCCTCCGGACGAAGCTGAATGAAACGCGATCGAGTGAAAGGTGAAACGTGGAACATCCCACGGGAGCTTGCCTTCCACGTAAAACCGATCCCGGTTTGAAACATCGCCCGCAAGAAAAGCAGGC